>NZ_JAELTZ010000033.1:0-45323 GCF_016429115.1 Aquitalea sp. ASV15
CCCCGGCGTGACAGGCCGGTATTCTAACCAACTGAACTACCACTCCAACCTTGGTGGGCGTTGACGGAGTCGAACCGCCGACATTCTGCTTGTAAGGCAGACGCTCTACCAACTGAGCTAAACGCCCGAAAGGGTTACTGCTACATAATCTGTTGGCGGAGTGGACGGGACTCGAACCCGCGACCCCCGGCGTGACAGGCCGGTATTCTAACCAACTGAACTACCACTCCAACCTTGGTGGGCGTTGACGGAGTCGAACCGCCGACATTCTGCTTGTAAGGCAGACGCTCTACCAACTGAGCTAAACGCCCTGAAACCTTTTCGCTGTCTGCGTTTGCGTCTCAGCGAGGAGGCGAATTAAAGCACAGCCATATTTTCAGCGCAAGGGGGTGGTTTCATTTTTTTGCATAAAACGGGCAAATCCCAAATCGACGCGCCATGCTGATTGAATTTTGTCAGACAGGGGCGTGACGGATTCTTTTGCACTCATGTATGATTGCCCGATTCGCTTAATCGGATGATGTGAATAATGAAGCCGACCTTTCTCGATTTTGAGCAGCCGATTGCCGAGCTCGAGAACAAGATAGAAGAGCTGCGTTTCGTGCAGGATGATTCCGTACTGGATATCTCCGAAGAAATCGCACGCCTGCAAAAGAAGAGTCTGGAACTGACCAAGACTCTATATGCCAAACTGTCCCCCTCGCAGATCTCCCAGGTGGCCCGCCACCCGCAGCGTCCCTATACACTGGACTACCTGCGCAGCATCTTCACGGATTTCGAAGAGCTGCATGGTGATCGATCCTTTGCCGACGACCCGGCAATCGTGGGTGGCTTGGCCCGTTTCAATGGCCAGTCTGTGATGGTGATTGGCCATCAGAAAGGCCGTGATACCAAGGAAAAGATCTACCGCAATTTCGGCATGCCGCGCCCGGAAGGCTATCGCAAGGCATTGCGCCTGATGAAGCTGGCCGAAAAGTTTGGCATCCCGATCATCACCTTCGTGGACACTCCGGGTGCCTATCCCGGCATTGGTGCGGAAGAACGCGGCCAATCCGAAGCAATTGGGCGCAATCTCTACGAAATGGCAAGACTGCGTGTGCCCATCATCTGCACCATCATCGGTGAGGGTGGTTCCGGTGGTGCGCTGGCCATTGCCGTGGGCGACCAGGTCAATATGCTGCAGTACTCCACCTATTCGGTGATTTCACCTGAAGGCTGTGCTTCCATTCTGTGGAAAACTGCCGAGCGTGCATCCGAAGCGGCAGAGGCGCTGGGCATTACCGCCAATCGTCTGAAGACCCTCGGCCTGATTGACCGCGTGGTGACCGAGCCGGTTGGTGGTGCACATCGTGATCATGCGCAAATGATGAATGCCATGAAACGTGTGCTGCAGGAGCAATTGAAGGACTTTGCCAATCGTCCGATTGAAGTGCTGTTGAAAGAGCGCTTCGAGCGCTTGATGAGTTATGGACGTTACAAGGAAGATGCAGCCTGATCTGCTGGAAGCCCTGTTAGCCCACTGGCCGGACAATTTGTCCGGCCTTTGTGCTTTTGAGCTTGGACTGAGTGGTGGGCTCGATTCCATGGTGCTGTTGTCGCTGCTGGCTCGGGCGCGCCAGCAGCGGCCACAGCTGCGGCTGTCGGCCGTGCATGTGCATCACGGCCTGAATGCCGCAGCGGACGACTGGGCGCTGCATTGTCAGCAGGTGTGTCAACAGCTGGAAGTCCCCCTGCGGGTGGTCCGGGTTGCTGTCAGTCGTTGCGCCGGAGAGAGCCTGGAGGCCCAGGCCAGGCAGCAGCGCTACGCGGTGTATGCGCAGTCCACGGCCGAGGTGCTGGTACTGGCGCATCACCTGGATGATCAATCCGAAACCGTGCTGTTGCAGCTGTTACGCGGTGGCGGCGTACGTGCGCTGTCGGGCATGCCCGTTGTGCGCAGGCTGGGGGCGCTGCAATTGTGGCGGCCATTGCTTGGCTTTACCCGCCAGCAACTCGAACAGTACGCTGCAGTGCAGGGGCTGGTTTGGGTCGAAGATGACAGTAATGCGGACATTGCCTACCGCCGCAATTTACTGCGACACCGCATCATGCCGCTGCTGCTGCAGCATGTTCCGTCCTATCGGCAACAGCTGGAACGCAGCGCCTGGCATATGGCGCAGGCATCGCAGTTGGTGGATGAGGTGGCCGCCGCTGATTTGGCCAGTTGCACCACTGGCGCTGCGCTGGATGTCGAACGATTACTGTCCTTGTCGCCAGTGCGGCAGGGCTTTTTGCTGATGGCCTGGCTGCGGCATCTGGGGCAATCACAAGTCGCGCCGGAGCAATTGCAGGAATTTTTGCGCCAATTGCATGTGGCGGCGGCCGCCAGCCAGCCCTGTTTGCAATTGCCCGAGCTGGTTGTGGTGCGCTATCGCCAGCAGCTGCATGCAGTGCCGGTACGCCCAACCCAATCAGCGACTGTGTTGCGGTTTGATGCGTCGCAGCCAGTCAGTCGCCAGCCCGGCTGGGGCGGGCGTTTGCGCTGGGTGCGCGGCGGTGGTTTGTCCTTGCCCTCACTTGCAGGTGATCTGCAATTGCGCCCGCGGCAGGGTGGCGAGGTGTTGCAGCAGCCAGTAGGGCGCAAGCCGGTGAAGAAACTGTTGCAGGAAGCGGGTATTCCGCCATTATTGCGCCGGCAATGGCCCTTGCTGTATGCCGCCGATGGTCGCTTGCTGGCCCTGCCCGGTGTGGCGGTAGCCAGTGATTGTTTCAGCGCGGAGGGATATTGGCCGGAATGGCTGCCGGGCTTGGACCATTAAACAGGGAAAATAAAAAAGCGCCCCGGCAAAGGGGCGCTTTTTTTACAGAAGCACGACGCAGGATCAGTCACGTTCGCCGCTGAAAGCCATCAGCAATTGCAGCAGGCTGGTGAACAGATTGTAAATGCTGATGTAAATCGACAGTGCTGCCGATACATAGCTGGTTTCACCTCCGTCCACCACAACCTTGACCTGCCACAGAATCATCAGCGAGCTGAACAGGGCAAAGGCGGCGGCAATCGCCAGTTGCATGCCCGGCATTTGCAGGAAGATATTCGCCACCACAGCCACCATCAGTACAATGGCGCCGATGGTGAGGAAGCTGCCCAGTGCAGACAGATCACGCTTGGTTGTGCTGGCAATGCCGGCCATGACCACAAAGACCAGCGAGGTGGCTGCGCCGGCGGTCATGATCAGCTGGCCGCCATTGCTCAAACGCAGTGCAAATTGCAGCAAGGGTCCCAGCAGCAGGCCCATCATGAAGGTAAAGCCCAGCATCAGGAACACGCCCAGCGAATTATTGCGGTTTTTCTCGATGGCAAAGACCAGGCCATAAAATACCGCCATGATGGCCAGCATGCCCATGATGGGACTGGCTGCCATGAAGGCGAAATTGAGATGTGTGCCAATCAGGGCACCCATTACAGTGGGGATCATCGACAGGCCCAGCAGCGCATAGGTATTGCGCAGCACCTTGTTGCGTAGGCCGCTGGTCGTGCTGGTCTGGTAGGTATTGTGCAGGTCCGGTTGCATGCTGCCCTCTCTAATTGTTGGGTTTGTTGCGCTGTCACAAAACAGTGTGCCTGCATTGTGACATGAAAACATGCTAATGGTTCATTCGACATGGTGCTTGAACAGCGTGGAATCCTGAGGTATATTTGCCGCCTCTTTCGCAGTGCTTTCCGGTGCTGCTGATGGGCGAGCGTGGCGGAATTGGTAGACGCACTGGATTTAGGTTCCAGCGCCGCAAGGCGTGAGAGTTCGAGTCTCTCCGCTCGCACCACAGATTTTTCTCCTGATAGTCCGTATTTCTCCGAAAAGACCGTGGATAAAGAGGTTTTAGCCTTTTTCTACGGTGTCAGCAGCTCTGTATTCCACTGTAAAACGCCGTATTAGCCGATACCCGCTGTCGCAAATTGGTCGCATGGATTGTCGTGCGTGCTCGCAAGGGCTGACTGGCGGTTTGGTTTTTGCCGGGCAGGGTTTGGCTGCCGTGCGATTTTCTGCAAGCTGGCAGAGGGTGGAACCGGAAAGTCCTCCGCCTGATGGCAGGGTGTTCCTCTGCTGCGGGCAAATGCGCCTTCCCGTGGGCCAATGAGTGACACGATCTTGCCGCCCGGCTTGAGAATGCCTACGGATTTCGCCAGTGCATCCCTCCTTGCTGGTCCCGGCACCGGCTTATAGTCATGCAGCACGTTTTCGAACTCATGATGCGTGTAGTCAAGTTGCCGGTAGTCAATGAGCTGATCGGCTCCAGGACGGCAGGGCCGTTGGCCATTGCCGCTGCTTGTGGTGCTGCCGGCCCTGGCTCTTTGCTGGCGGTACGGCGGCACGCAGTATCCGGCCGGGTGTGCTGTTGCTTGCGAGCCAGTGCCATGCCGGGACTGCGGGCCGCTCAGTCCGCGGCATGGCGATGCGTGCTGGCTGGGGCTAAGCGCTAGCAGGCTCGGCAAAGACTTCCCGGGCAATCCGCATGGCGTCTACTGCTGCGGGGACGCCGCAGTAGATGGCGATCTGCAGGATTGCTTCCACGATTTCCTCCTTGCTGCACCCATTGTTCAATGCGCCACGCATGTGCAGTTTCAGCTCGTGTGGGCGATTCAGAGCGGCAATCATGCCCAGGTTGATCAGGCTGCGCGTCTTGCGTGGTAGTCCTTCGCGTGCCCACACCGTGCCCCAGCAGTATTCAGTCACCAGCTGCTGCAGCGGCATGCTCAGTGCGTCGGCATTGTTCAGTGCCTGATTGACATAGTCCTCTCCCAGTACCGCCTTGCGGATGTCCAGGCCCTGCTGAAATGTTTCCGTGCTCATTACTTGCTCCTTGTTGTGGTCGATGAAAGTGAAAGCGCTGCGTTGTTGTGGGTGTGTCATTTTTGTTTGTCCGATGGTATACCATCATACAAATACCTTGTAATCGATTTTTTCTTGGTATACCGTAATACCATCATATTTAGTGATGGCCATCGCAGCCAGACAACAGGAGACAGAAAGATGGATGCCGGTATTCGCAAGGTGGTGAGCTATGTTGAGGAAACGCTGATCGAGGGAGGGAAGGCCGCGCCCGTGCCGCTGAAGATGTTTGCGGCGGCGGTGGTGCTGAAAAATCCGTGGCATGGGCGCGGCTTTGTCGAGGACCTGAAGCCGGAGATTCATGCCATCGCACCGGTGCTGGGGGAGCTGCTGACTGCGGAAATCCTGCGCATGGCCGGTTCCGGTGCCGTGATCGAGGGCTATGGCAAGGCTGCGGTGGTGGGGGTGGCGGGGGAGATCGAGCATGCCTCGGCGCTGATCCACACCCTGCGGTTTGGTAATTTCTATCGCAAGGCGGTGGGTGCCAAGAGCTACCTGAGCTTTACCAATGTGCGGGGCGGGCCCAATTGCGCCATCTCCATCCCGATGATGCACAAGGATGATGAGGGCATGCGTTCGCATTATCTGACCCTCCAGTTTTCCATTAACGATGCGCCGGCCGCCGATGAAATCGTGGTGGCGCTGGGTGCATCCATCGGTGGCCGGCCGCACCATCGCATCGCCAACCGCTATCAGGACCTGCAGGAGCTTGGCAGCAATGAAGCCTGAACATGCTCCTCTGCCAGCACAGATGGCAGGCACGGCAGACGGTACAGCGTTCACTGTCCATGGCAGCGGAGAGCCGCTGGTCCTGGTGCATGGCGTGGGTATGGGCAAGGAAATCTGGACGCCGCAGATTGCCGCCTTCAGCCGGGACTATCAGGTGATTGTCTACGACATGCTGGGCCATGGTGGCAGTGCATTGCCCGCGGCGGATGCCACATTGCGTGATTACGCTGAGCAGCTGGCGGGTTTGCTAGACCACCTGGGCATTGCCGCCGCCAATGTGGTGGGGCACTCGATGGGGGCGCTGGTGGCGCTGGAGTTTGCCCTGGCTTATCCGCAACGGGTACTGCGCGTGGCGGCCTTGAATGCGGTGTTCATGCGCACGGCCGCGCAGCGTGCGGCGGTGCTGGAGCGTGCGGCAGCCCTGGCGCACGGCGGTGTGACGGCGACCGTGGATTCGACACTGGATCGCTGGTTTGGCAAGCCGGTGCCCTTAGCGCTGGAGCAGTCGGCCAGCATGGTGCGCCACTTTCTGCACAGTGTGAATCCGCTAGGTTATGCCCGGACCTACCAGCTGTTTGCCTGCTCGGATGCGGTGCATGCGGAGGGGCTGCCATCGCTGGCCATGCCGGCACTGTTCATGACCGGCGAGTGTGATCCCAACTCCAGCCCGGACATGTCGCGCGCCATGGCGGCACTGGCACCGCAGGGGCAGCTGGATATCGTGGCGGCAGAACGCCACATGATGAATGTCACTGCCCCGGACAGGGTGAACCGGCGGCTGCGCATTTTCCTGGAAACCACCCGTGGCGGGGTGACTGGCTGTCATTCGCAGGAGTGAGGAATCATGTCGAAAACGATTGATGCAATGGAGTTTCGCAAGACCCTGGGTGCTTTTGTCACCGGGGTGACGGTGGTCAGCACCCGGCAGGAAGATGGCACGCCACGCGGTTTTACCGCCAATTCGTTTACCTCGGTATCGCTGGACCCGGCGCTGGTGCTGATCTGCATTGGCAAGTCTGCCGCCAGTTACCCGGTATTTTCTGCCGCTGGGCATTTTTCCATCAGCATTCTGGCCGAGGATCAGAAGCAGGTGTCCAGTCTGTTCGCGTCCAAGGCGGCGGACAAATTCGAGCAAGTGGCATGGCAGCAAGGCCAGACCGGTAGTCCGATCATTGCTGGCGCCGCTGCCTGGTTTGATTGTGAAACCCATCAAGTGGTGGAGGCGGGCGACCATATCATCCTGATCGGCCGCGTGGTGGATTTTGCCAATACCAGTGCCAGCCCGCTCGGTTACGGGCGTGGGGCCTACCTTACCTTCAGCCTGTCGCAAGACGCGCTGGCCGCCGCCGGGCCGCGTGCCAGGGTGGGGGCCATTCTGGAGTATCAGGGTGGGGTGGTGCTGCTGAAAACGGACAGGGGTTACACGCTGCCCACTGGCACACGGCTGGAACCGGCATCCGATGTCCACAGCCTGCGTGGTGTGCTGGCCGGGCTGGGGCTGGATGCGCAGCTGGACTTCCTGTTTGCGGTATACGAGGACGGTGCTGCCGACGCCACTGGCGTCAATGTGTTCTACCGGGGCCGGGTGTCCGGGGCATGGCCGGCCACCAGCAGTTTGCAGTGGCTGGCGCTGGACAGCATTCCATGGGAGCAGGTCGCTGATGAGGCAGAGCGCGCCATGCTGCAGCGCTTTGTGCGCGAGCGCACCGAAGACGCCTTCGGGATTTACATGGGTGATGCCCAGCGTGGTTCGGTACAGTCGCTGGCACGGGTATGAGTCGTCGCAATAAAAAAATAGCTTCAATTCGAAAGCAATGAGGAGAGTGACATCATGAAGTTTTCGCTGTTTCTGCACATGGAGCGCTACGACGCTGCCAAGCCGCACAAAGCATTGTTTGATGAGATGACCGCACTGGTGCAGGTGGCCGAAAAGGGTGGTTTCGAGACCGCCTGGATTGGTGAACACCACGGCATGGAATTCACCATCGCCCCGAATCCCTTCGTCAACCTGGCCTATCTGGCTGCCAAAACCAGCAAGATCCGCCTGGGCACCGGCACGGTGGTGGCACCGTTCTGGCACCCCATCAAGCTGGCCGGTGAAATCGGCATGACGGACCTGGCCAGCAATGGTCGGCTGGATGTGGGCATTGCACGGGGGGCTTATTCTTTTGAATACGAACGCATGTTCCCGGGGCTGGATGCCTGGGGGGCCGGTGGCCGTTTGCGCGAGATGATTCCCTGCCTGCAACAATTATTCGCCGGTGATTATGCCCACCAGGGCGAATACTGGAGCTTCCCCCAGACCACGCCGGTTCCCCGTCCCTTGCAACAGCCGCATCCGCCGCTGTGGGTGGCTGCGCGTGACCCCAATTCCCATGACTTTGCCGTGTCGCAAGGCTGCAATGTGCAGGTGACCTCGTTGGCGGCCGGCGACGGGGAAGTGGCCAGCCTGATGGCGCGCTTCAATGCCGCCTGCGCCAATCACCCGGAAGTGCCGCGGCCGCAAATCATGATGCTGATGCACACTTTTGTGGGCGAAAACGCTGTCGAGGTAGACGCAGGCGTTGATGACATGCGCCGTTTCTACTGCTACTTCAGCAAGTGGTTCAAGAACGAAAAGCCGATCAGACAGGGCTTTATCGAGCCGCTGAACGAGGAAGACCTGGCGATGTTCCCCAACTATGCGCCGGAGCTGATTCGCAACAATCTGGTGATCGGTACGCCAGACGAGGTGATCGCCCGCCTCAAGGGCTACGAGGCGCTGGGCTACGACCAGTACAGCTTCTGGATAGACAGTCATATGGATTTCGAGCGCAAGCTCAAGTCGCTGGAGCTGTTCATCAAGCAGGTCATGCCGGCATTTGCCTGATTGGACGATTGCAAGGAGCCGTCACCATGTTGCGCAGCTTTCAGCAGTATATCGACGGGGTGTTTGAAGATGGCGACACCCGTTTTGACAGCATCAATCCGGCCGATGGCAGGGCGTGGGCCAGCATGCCGGCCGCCAGTGCCAAGGATGTGGACCGGGCGGTAAACGCGGCTCACCGTGCCTTTCTCGACCCGGCCTGGGCTGGCCTCACCGCCAGCCAGCGCGGCAAGCTGCTGTACAAGCTGGCCGAGCTGGTGGCCCAGCATGCCGACCAGCTGGCCGCGCTGGAAACGGCGGATACCGGCAAGATCATCCGCGAAACACGCAGCCAGATTGGCTATGTGGCCGAGTATTACCGCTATTACGCCGGTCTGGCCGACAAGATCCAGGGTGCCTGCCTGCCGGTGGACAAGCCGGATATGGAAGCCTTCTTGCGCCGCGAACCTATTGGCGTGGTTGCCGCCATCGTGCCGTGGAATTCCCAGCTGTTTCTGTCTGCCGTCAAGCTGGGCCCGGCACTGGCCGCGGGCTGCACCGTGGTGCTGAAAGCCTCGGAAGAGGGCCCGGCCCCCTTGCTGGAATTCGCCCGGCTGGTTCATCAGGCAGGCTTCCCACCCGGTGTGGTGAATGTGCTGACCGGCTATGGCCAGGACTGTGGCCAGGTGCTGACCAGCCACCCGCTGGTGGCGCGCATTGCCTTTACCGGCGGACCGGAAACCGCCCGCCACATCGTGCGTAATTCGGCAGAGAACCTTGCCTATACCACGCTGGAACTGGGCGGCAAATCCCCGGTGCTGGTGTTTGATGATGTCGATGTGGACAGCGTCAGCAATGCCATTGTGGCCGGTATTTTTGCCGCCAGCGGCCAAAGCTGTGTGGCCGGCTCGCGCCTGCTGGTGCAGCGCGGCGTGCGCGACCGCCTGCTGGCCAGGCTGCAGGCCAAGGCCGAGGCCATCCGTATTGGCGATCCGCAGGACAGTGCCACCGAAATGGGCCCGCTGGCCACCTGCCGCCAGCGCGAGCATATCGAAAAAGTGGTTGCCGCCAGCGTGCAGGCCGGTGCCGAGCTGCTGACCGGCGGTGGGGTTCCGGCCGGGCGGCAGGATGGCTATTACTACCTGCCCACCATTCTGAGTTGCCCGGACGCGCAGATTCCCAGTGTCACTACGGAGCTGTTTGGTCCGGTGCTCAGCGTGCTGACCTTCGATAGCGAGGCCGAAGCCGTGGCCCTGGCCAATGACAGTGTGTATGGCCTGGCTGCCGGAGTATTCACCCGCGACCTGAGCCGCGGCCACCGGCTGACCCGCGCCCTGCGTGCCGGCATTGTCTGGGTGAATACCTACCGGGCGGTGTCACCCATCGTGCCGTTTGGCGGCTATGGCCAGAGTGGCCTGGGCCGGGAGGGCGGCATGGAGTCGGTGCTGGATTACACCCGGACCAAGTCGGTGTGGATTCGTACCTCGGATGAGCCGATTGCCGACCCCTTCGTGATGCGCTGAGGAGCATGCCATGTATTACGAAATCCGCACCTACCGCATCAAGACCGGGGCACTGCCTACCTACCTCAAGCTGGTGGAGGAAGAGGGCATTGCCTTGCAAAAGCAGTATCTGGGAGAGCTGGTGGGCTATTTCTACTCGGAAATCGGCCCCTTGAACCAGATTGTGCACATTTGGGCTTACCCCGGTCTGGATGAGCGCGAAACGCGACGTGCCGCACTGGCCGCAGACCCGGCGTGGGTCGCCTTTGCCCCGAAAATCCAGGCGCTGCTGGAAGAAATGGAAAGCAAGATCATGAAAGCGGCCGCCTTTTCCCCCTTGCAGTAGATCGTCCAAATAGCAATACCACGCAAGAGAAACAGAAGCACAGACTTCTACACAGGAGATGACATCATGAATGCAGCAAAACCGATCCGCACCCGTCTGGCCTTGCTGGCCGGCATCAGCCTGTTGGCCGCCGCTCCCGCCATGGCGGAAAGCCTGGTGTTCACCAGCTGGGGCGGTACGACCCAGCAAGCGCAACAGAAAAACTGGGCCCAGCCTTTCAGCGCCGCCAGCGGCATCGCCGTTGCCATGGATGGCCCCACCGATTACGGCAAGTTCAAGGCCATGGTGGAAAGCGGCAATGTCACCTGGGATGTGGTGGACGTGGAGGGCGACTTTGCCTATCGCGCCGCCAAGGATGGCCTGCTGGAGCCGCTGGACCAGTCCAAACTGAAGGGCATAGACCCGCGCTTTATCTCTGCCAACGCAGTGGGCAGTTTTTATTACTCCTTTGTGCTGGGCTACAACAAGCAAGCGGTAAAGGGAACGGCCCCGGCAGCGTGGAGTGATCTGTTCGACCTGAAACGCTATCCGGGCAAGCGCACGCTGTACAAGTGGTCGGCGCCGGGCGTGCTGGAACTGGCCTTGCTGGCCGATGGCGTGCCGGCCAACAAGCTGTATCCGCTGGATATCGACCGCGCCTTCAAGAAGCTGGACACCATCAAGAGCCAGATTGTCTGGTGGACCGGTGGCGCCCAGTCACAGCAATTGCTGGCCTCTGGTGAAGCCAGCATCGGCATGTTCTGGAATGGCCGCATCAATGCCTTGCAGCACAGCGGTGCGCCGGTAGGCATGTCGTGGAAGCAGAACCTGACTGCCGCCGACATGCTGGTGATTCCAAAGGGCAGCAAGAACAAGGCCGCGGCCATGCAGTTCCTCGCCTATGCCACCAGTGCCGAGGCGCAAGCGAAGTTCGCCACGGAAACCGGTTATGCCCCGGTCAACCTGCAATCCAAGACCAAGATGACCCCGGCTGCGGTCAAGACCCTGCCCGACCAGTTCAGCTCCAGCCAGATCAATCTGGACATGCGCTACTGGGCCGAGCACCGCGACGAGATTGCCAAGCGCTGGTATGCCTGGCAGACCCAGTAAGGCAGGAATGCCGTGGCCTTGCCGCAGCGCAGGGCCACGGCCTGTGTCGCGATTGTCCCGAGGAGCTGTCATGCCCACTGCTTTGAGTTCGGTTGCTGTGCCGGCGCGCCGTCGATTCCGGCTGAGCGCCGAGACGCGCGGCATCAAATTGATGCTGCCGGTATTGCTGTTGTTGGTGTTGTGTTTTCTGGTGCCGGTGATCACCTTGCTGCTGCGCAGCGTCATGGAGCCGACGCCTGGCTGGCAAAACTATGCTGAATTGCTTGGTTCGCAAACCTATGTGCGGGTGTTTTTCAATACCTTCATGGTAGCCGGCGTGGTTACGCTGATTACCTTGCTGGTGGGTTTTCCCACCGCCTGGTTGCTGGCCATCCTGCCGCAGCGCTGGTCGCGGCTGATGTTTGCCGTGCTGCTGCTGTCGATGTGGACCAATCTGCTGGCGCGCACCTATGCCTGGATGGTGCTGTTGCAGCAGACGGGCTTGATTAACCGGGTGCTGATGACGCTGGGGGTGATTGATGAGCCCTTGGCGCTGGTGAATAACCTGGTCGGCGTCACCATCGGCATGACCTATATCATGCTGCCCTTCCTGGTGTTGCCCCTGCATGCCACCCTGCGCGCCATCGACCCCTCCACGCTGCGCGCCGCGGCCATCTGTGGCGCCAGCCGCTGGCAGTCCTTGCGTCTGGTGCTGTTGCCGCTGGCCTTGCCCGGCATCGCCTCCGGTGCCCTGATGGTGTTTGTGATGTCGCTGGGCTATTACGTGACACCGGCCTTGCTGGGCGGCACCAGCTACATGATGCTGGCCGAGCTGATCGCCCAACTGGTGCAGTCCTTGCTCAACTGGGGTCTGGCCGGTGCGGCTGCCTTTGTCCTGCTGGTGGTGACCCTGGGCTTGTATGCCGTGCAGCTGCGCTATCTGGGTGCGGGCCGCAGTGAAATGGGAGGGCGCTGACATGTTGCTGGATTATGACCGTCTGGGCGGCTGGCGTTGGGGCCTGGTGGCGATTGGCAGCGCCGTCATGCTGTTTCTGTTGCTGCCCATCGTATTCATTGCGGCATTGTCCTTCGGCGATTCGCAATGGCTGGTCTTTCCACCGCCGGGCTGGACCACGCAGTGGTATCAGCAGCTGCTGACCGACCCGGTCTGGGTCAATGCGCTGCTGACCAGTGCCAAGGTGGCTGTCATGGTCACGCTGCTGTCGGTGGTGCTGGGACTACTGGCGGCCTTGGGTCTGGCGCGTAGCCGTTTCTTTGGCAAGAGTGCATTGCAGGCGTTTTTCCTGACCCCCATGGTATTGCCGGTGGTGGTGCTGGCGGTGGCCCTGTATGCCTTTTTCCTCAAGCTGGGCCTGACCGGGACCTTGACCGGCTTTGTGATTGGTCACCTGATCATCGCCTTGCCGTTTTCCATCATCACCATCGGCAATTCGCTGCAGAGCTTCGACTCCGCACTGGAAGATGCCGCCATGATCTGTGGTGCCGGGCCACTGGAAGTGAAGTGGCGGGTGACCTTGCCAGCCATCCGGCTGGGACTGTTTGCCGCGGCCATCTTTTCCTTCCTGATTTCCTGGGATGAAGTGGTGCTGTCCATCTTCATGGCCAGTCCCACCTTGCAAACCCTACCGGTCCTGATCTGGAGCACGCTGCGCCAGGATCTGACCCCGGTCATCGCCGCTGCATCCACATTGCTGGTCGCCTTTACGGTGCTGCTGATGCTGCTGGCTTCCTTTTTGAAGAAAGGCTCACGCCAATGACAACACCATTCCTGCAGATTCGTGGCCTGCGTAAAACCTACGATCAGGTGGTGGCCATCGATCAGGTCTCCCTGGACATCAAACAGGGTGAGTTCATGACCTTTCTCGGACCGTCCGGTTCGGGCAAGAGCACCACGCTGTATATTGTGGCCGGCTTTCAGGAGCCGACCGAAGGGCAGGTGCTGTTGAACGGCAAGTCCTTGCTGGATGTGGCACCCAACAAGCGCAACATCGGCATGGTGTTTCAGCGCTATACCCTGTTTCCGCACCTGACCGTGGGCGAGAACGTGGCCTTTCCCTTGCGCGTGCGCCGCCGTCCGGAGTCGGAGGTCAAGGCCAAGGTGGCCAAGATGCTGGAACTGGTGCATCTGGCGGAGTATCGCGACCGCCTGCCCGGCCAGTTGTCCGGTGGCCAGCAACAGCGGGTGGCCATTGCCCGTGCCCTGGCCTATGACCCGCCGCTATTGCTGATGGATGAGCCGCTGTCGGCGCTGGACAAAAAGCTGCGCGAGGAAATCCAGTTCGAGCTGCGCCGCATCCATCAGGAAACCGGGGTGACCATTCTGTATGTGACGCACGATCAGGAAGAAGCGCTGCGCCTGTCCGACCGCATTGCGGTGTTCAGCCAGGGGCGTATCGAACAGGTGGGCACGGGTGAGGAGCTGTACGAGCATCCCTCGTCGCGCTTTGTGGCCGGTTTCATTGGTAATTCCAACTTCCTGCCGGTCAAGGTGGAGCAAATGGGCGGTGGCCGTGCCCGCGCCATCTTCCCCAATGGTCAGGCAGTAGATGGGGATGCCCGGGCCTTTGCCGCCGGTAGCGAGGGCACGCTGATGGTGCGGCCGGAGAAAATGCGGATTCGTCCGCATGCCACCTCGGCCCGCGGCCTGGCCGTCACCGTGCGCGACATGACCTATCTGGGCGACAGCATGCATTTTGCCGTGCAAACCCCCTGGGAACAGGAGCTGGCGGTACGCATGGCGGTGGGGGATGGCCAGGGGCTGAGCATCGGCTCATCGGCTGTGCTGGAGTGGGACGCGCAGCACGGGCATGTGTTTGCCTGAATGCAGACCGTAGCAATCAGGGCGACGGACATGCTCCGTCGCTGAAGGGTGAAGCATGGATCAAGTGCAGGAAACCGGGCTGTTAGTGCAGCGCTGCTATATCAATGGCCTGTGGGTGGACGCGGCAGAACGCCTGCCGGTGTGCAATCCGGCCACGGGCGAGCAGATCGCCAGCGTTCCGTGCATGGGCGCGGCGGAAACCCGGCAGGCGATTACGGCTGCCGCGAATGCTGGCCCCGGCTGGCGGGCCTTGAGCGGCAAGCAACGGGCGCAGTATCTGCGGCGCTGGTTTGATCTGGTGCTGCAGCATGAGGACGCCCTGGCCCGGATATTGACTGCCGAAATGGGCAAGCCACTGGCCGAGGCAAGGGGCGAGATTGCTTACGGAGCCAGTTATATCGAGTGGTTTGCCGAAGAAGCCAAGCGGATGCATGGCGAGGTGATTCCTGCGCCGGGTCCCGACCGCCGCTTGCTTACCCTCAAGCAGCCGGTGGGAGTGGTGGCGGCAATTACCCCCTGGAACTTCCCAAATGCCATGCTGGCACGTAAGATCGCCCCGGCGCTGGCTGCCGGCTGTACGGTGGTGGCCAAGCCGGCGGAGCTGACGCCCTTGTCGGCGCTGGCACTGGCCCGGCTGGCCGAGCTGGCCGGTATGCCGGCGGGCGTGATCAATGTGCTGACTGGTGATCCGCTGGCCATTGGCGCTGAGCTGACCGGCAATCCGCTGGTACGCAAGCTGACCTTTACCGGTTCAACGGAAGTCGGGCGGCTGCTGCTGCGCCAGTGTGCGGATACGGTCAAGAAAGTCAGCATGGAGCTGGGCGGCAATGCGCCCTTCATCGTGTTTGACGATGCCGATCTGGATGCCGCGGTCGAAGGCGCCATGCTGTCCAAATACCGCAATGCAGGGCAGACCTGCGTCTGTGCCAACCGGCTGTATGTGCAGGATGGCATTTACGAAGCCTTTGTGTCCCGCTTGCGGGAGCGGGTGGCGACCTTGCAAGTGGGCAATGGCATGGCGGCCGGGGTGACAATGGGTCCGCTGATAGACCATAAAGCCCTGGCCAAGGTGGAGGCGCACATTGCCGATGCCCTGGCGCAGGGGGCCAGGGTCGTCCTGGGCGGGCAGCGTCATCCGCTGGGCGGCAGCTTTTTCGAGCCGACCATCTTGCGCGATGTGACATCTGCCATGCGCGTGGCGCGGGAAGAAACCTTTGGCCCCTTGGCGCCGGTGTTCCGTTTTCGCGATGAACAGGATGTCGTGGCCCAGGCCAATGCCAGCGAATTTGGCCTGGCCGCCTACTTTTTCAGTCGCGACCATGCGCGTATCTGGCGGGTGGCGGAGGCGCTTGAAGTCGGCATGGTCGGGATCAATACCGGGCTGATTGCAAGCGAGGCGGCCCCCTTCGGCGGCATCAAGCAATCGGGCAGTGGTCGGGAAGGTTCCCGCCATGGGATCGACGACTACCTTGAAATAAAATACCTGTGTATGGGTGGAATTGAATAAAGGAGATGACCGATGTCATCCAAAGAAGGTAGCTCGCTGAAGATAGATCGTAGCGTCAAGACCCTGCGTGAGCTGACGCTGGAAAAAATGCGTGACGCCATCCTCAGTGCCTATTTCAAGCCAGGTGAACGGCTGGTGGAGCGTACATTGTGCGACGAACTGGGGGTGAGCCGCTCGATTGTGCGCGAGGTGCTGCGCCACCTGGAAACCGAGGGCCTGGTGGAGTCCATTCCGCATCAGGGCCCGGTGGTGGCCACGCTGGATGCCGACAAGGCGGCGCAAATCTATGAAATCCGCGCCTTGCTGGAAGGGCATGCGGCGCGGCTGTGCGCCGAACGGGCGGACACGGCATTGCTTGAGCAACTGGCGCTGATCAATAGCCAGATCCAGGCGGCATTCCGGGCGGGAGATTTCCACGGCGTTCTGCAGCAGACCTCGGCGTTTTACGAATTGATGTTCCACGGCAGTGGCCAGAGCATGGCCTGGGAAATCGTGCAGTCGCTCAATGCCAGAATCAACCGCCTGCGGGCCATGACCATCAGCTCGAGCGGGCGGGCTGCCGAAGCGGCCGAGGAAATGCGTTTGCTGGTGGATGCACTGCAAAAACGCGATGCACAAGCCGCACACGATGCCTCGGTGGCGCATGTGCGGCGTGTGGCAAGCATCGCAGCACGCAAGCTGGCAGAACTGGCGGAGGAAAGCGACCAGGCTGCCGCACAATCCGGCGATCTGGCCCGCGCGCCATGAAAACAGCCGCACCCCGCCAGCGGGTGCGGCCGCTCAGCCGGCGCACCTGGCTGGGCAGGCACTAGCCGGCGTACTGCTCGTCGCTGACCTTCTCCAGCCAGTTCGCCACACTGCCTTGCTGCTGTTCCTGGATGGCGATATGGCTCATGGCCGTGGTGGGGGCGGCGCCGTGCCAGTGTTTGGTGTGCGCCGGGATGCTCACCACGTCGCCGGGGCGGATTTCCTGTATGGGGCCACCCCACTGTTGCACGCGGCCACAGCCGGCGGTGACGATCAGTGTCTGCCCCAGCGGATGGGTGTGCCAGTCGGTGCGTGCCCCAGGTTCAAAGGTGACCAGGGCGCCGGAGCTGGCCGCCGGAGGCCGTGCGGCAAACAGCGGGTCGACGCGCACGCTGCCGCTGAACCACTCTGCCGGGCCGCGGTAGGAGTCTTGCGAGCCGGCGCGGCTTAGCGTGATGGCCTCGTTGCCGGATGGTGTTTGCTCAGTCATGTGATGTCCTTTCAGGATGTGTGTATCAGCTGGGTCGATGGGCTGGCTACGGCCACTTCACCCTGGCCGGGTCGCTGTGGTCGGAAAATGCAGGGCAGCCGGTGTCCAGCGCCGCGATGCCAGCCATGTCGCCCGCGCCCAGTGCAAGGTCGGTGATGGCGAAGTTTTCCGCCATGTGTTCCGGATGCCCTTGTTCAGTGTTGTGGTCTGCATCTGGCGACTCCTTTGTTGATGTCATATACGCAGCAGTGGGCTGTTCAGGCGCGGGGCGCTACGGCGCTGCCCGGCATCTCCTTGCCCGCTGCCGGCTGTCCTGCATCAAAGCGGATGTAGCGCAGCGATACCAGCCAGGCCGCGCCCAGGAACAGTGCCGCTGCATACAGGACTTGGCCGGTATGCCATGCCATGCCGGCAGCGCCCGTGCCGGTGGCCTGGCCTGCGGCATACACCACCACCAGGATGGCCAGGCCGAGGGTCGCGCCTATCTGGTGGGCTACGTTGAGTAGGCCGGACGCCGCCCCCGCATTGTGCTGTTCCACTCCGGCCACTCCCGCCACGGTCAGCGGTGCCAGTACCCAGCCCTGTCCGAAACCGATGAGCAACATCGGCACCAGCACTCCGCGCGGGTAAGAGGCCAGGGTGGCCGCCAGCCCCTGCCACAGCACTCCGGCCACACACAGCGTGACTCCGGTCAGCAATACGCGACGATGGCCAAGATGGCGCACCACCGCAGGCACCGACAGCGAACTGGCCAGTTGCGGCAGGGTGACCGGCACGAAGGCCAGTCCGGCCAGCATGGGAGGGAAGCCCAGCACAGCTTGCAGGTATTGCGCGGTAAAGAACCAGAAACCCACCATGCCGCACAGGAAAAGCAGGCGTGCAACATAGGCCGCATTGCGTTGCGGATTGTTCAGCAATGCCAGCGGCAGCAGCGCTTGTGCGGCATGTGACTCAATCCACAGGAATATCCCCAGCAGCAGCACGCCGATGGCGATGCCGGCCACGCTCAGCGGCGCGGCCCAGCCCGATTCCGCGGCTTCGACGATGCCGAATACCAGCGCACACATGCCCAGGGTGGAGCTCAGCGCGCCAGCAAGGTCGAAGCGTCCGCTCTGCCGCGGCGTTTCATGGATATGACGCAAGCTGCCGGCGATCAGTACCGCACCAATCGGCAGATTGATGAAGAAACCGGCCCGCCAGGAAATGAGATCGGCCAGCAAGCCGCCCAGTACCAGCCCCAGCGTGGCACCGATGCCAGCCGCCGCTGCGTATAGCGACAGCGCCCGGGTACGTGCCTGGCCTTCCTCGAAATGGGTGGAAATCAGCGCCAGGGTGGAAGGGGCCAGCACGGCAGCGCCAAGGCCCTGCAGCGCCCGGAAGCTGATCATCCAGGCTGGTGTGCTGGCTGCGCCAATGGCCAGCGAAGCAAGGGTGAAAATGGCCAGGCCGGCAATGAACATGCGCCGCCGGCCGAGGATGTCGCCAGCGCGTGCTCCCAGCAGCAGAAAGCCACCAAAGGTCAGCGTGTAGGCATTCTGTATCCAGGACAGGCCGGCCGGCGTGAAGCCAAGCGCAGCCTGGATGCGTGGCAGGCCGGTGAGCACGATGGAGATGTCGATCACCAGCATCAGGTAGCTCGCCATGATGATGGTGAGCACCATGCCGCGATTGAGCGGGCGAGAAGTGGTCATTTGGGGCTTGTTCCCGGGCTTGGCCCGATGTGGGTAGGGTTGCGCTCGATCCGCAGCAGGCATGATTTTCTCATCGTGCCAGTTGCAGGATTTCGGCCACCGCATCGCGGGTGTAGAGACCGGCAATGCCGAACCACTGGGCATTGCCCAGCACCACATCGGTAATGGCGGGCAAATCGGCCTCGCTAATGCCCAGTTGCGACAGGCGCGTCGGGGTGCCGATCTTGTCGAACCAGGCTTCCAGTGCGGCAATGCCCTGCAGCGGAGTATCAACCGCGAATACCTGCTGGGCGAAGCGCTGGAACTGTGCCGGATTACGGCCGTGGTACCACTTCATCCAGGCCGGCATGATCACCGACAGGCCCGCGCCATGCGGCACATTGAACAGTGCCGACAAGGCATGTTCGATCATGTGGTTCGGGTAGCTGAATCCGGCGCTGCCGGCATAGAGCAGGCCATTCAGCGCTTGGCTGGCGGCCCAGGCAAACTCGGCGCGCGCGGCGTAGTCGGCCGGATTGTCCAGCAGGGTTTCCGTGGTGTCGATCACGGTGTTGACGAGGGCTTCCACCAGGCGCGAGTGCAGGGTGGGCTGCAGCGTGGCGGTGAAATAGCCTTCGATGCAATGGGCAATGATGTCGGCGGCCGAGTAGACCAGATAGTCGCGTGACACGGTCTGCATCAGGGCCGGATTGACGATGGATAGCCGCGGAAACAGATGTAGCGACTGGATGGCAAACTTTTCCTTGCTGTCCTCGTTGGTTACCACCGCACCGTCATTCATCTCGCTGCCGGTGGCGGCCAGGGTGAGGATGGAAAACACCGGCAATGCCGAGTCGATGGTGGCCTTGCCGATAAACAGATCCCATACATCGCCGGCATAAGGCAGGCCGGCGGCAATGGCCTTGCTGCTGTCCAGCACCGAGCCGCCGCCTACGCTCAGTAGCGCATCCACCTGATGCCGGCGTGCCAGGGCAATGCCTTCACGCACTTTCGACAGCAGCGGATTGCTGACAATGCCGCCAAATTCGATGAATTCGATACCTTGCCCGGCCAGGCTTTGGCTCACGGTCTGGAACAGGCCGTCGCGCTTGATGCGCTCGCTACCAAAACAGAGCAGCACCTTTTTAATGCCGTGCTCTGCCAGATGCTGGCCGATCAGCTGTTCCTTGCCGGTGCCGAAGTCGATCCTGGTGGGATTGAAGAAAGTAAAGTTGTCCATGGGTATGCTCCGCAGCCCCTGGGGCCGCTGCTATTGATGGGCCTCACTTTAATTTCCTGCGATACATTAAACTAGCGCATTATTATTTGAATAATTTACAACTTTTTCATGTTAATTCAGCGGCAGGATTGAACCATGTCCATGAACGAGCTGCGCTCCATCACCACCTTTGTGCGTACCGCCGAGTTTGGCAGCCTGAGCAAGGCTGCCGCGGCCCAGCAGATCTCGCCGCAAGCGGCCAGCAAGGCGCTGGGGCAGCTGGAGCAACACCTGGGGGTGAGACTGTTTCATCGCACCACCCGCAGCATGTCACTCACCGAGGAGGGGCAGCGCTTTCTGGAGGCGGTGCATCCCTCGCTGATCGGTTTTCAGCAGGCGCTGTCGGCGGTGCGCCAGACCAAGGACGAGCTGGCCGGGCCTTTGCGCATCGTCGGCCCGCGTACCATGCTGCAGGCGGTGATCGGGCCGGTGATGGACGAATACTGCCGGCTCTACCCGGAAGTGCAGCTGGATGTGCAACTGGATGACCGCATTGGCAACTGGGTGGAAGACCGTATCGATGTCGGCTTCCGGCTGGGAAACTCGCCACAGGAAGGGCTGGTGGCCAGGCGCTTGTTTCCCATGCAGCTGATTATCTGCGCCGCGCCCAGCTATCTGTGCAAGTACGGCATTCCGCACAGCCTGTACGAGCTTGGCGCGCATCGCTGCAGCGCTTTTCGCCGTGCCAGTGATGGTCGCGTGGTGCCGTGGCGGGTAAGGGTGGGCGATGGCATGCAGGATCAGCCGATCAATCCGGCCTTCTGCACCAATGACGAAGCCATGGAGTTGCGCGCGGTGCTGGCCGGCGAGGTGATCGGCCAGTTGGCGGGCCCGACGGCGGCCCCGCTGATCCGCAGTGGCCGGCTGCTGCCCATTCTGCTGGAGCACATGGCCGATCACTACAGCCTGTTTGTCTATTACGGCAGCCGCGCCGCCCAGCCTGCCCGCGTGCGCCGATTCATCGACCTGGCGGTGGAGCGGCTGACGGGCGGTGCGGATTTGGTCCTGAGCGACAAAGAGTTGGCGCAGGCCTATGCCCGCGGCCTGGCAGCAAGCTGAAGCGCCCGCCACAGGCTGCCTGGGGTGGCCGCATCAGCCGCCGGTCATCGACATGAAACGCACCACCTGTTGGGGCTGCTGGATGAATTCGTGTTTTTCCGGCTTCAGTTCGATGGCGGCACGGATAGCCGCTTCCAGCTCGGCGTCGCTGCAGCCGGCGCGTAGCAGTGGGCGTAGCGCCAGCTTTTCCTCCTGCCCCAGGCACATATACAAGGTGCCATCCACCGACAGCCGTACCCGGTTGCAGCTGGCGCAGAAATGCTGCGACATCGGCGTAATCAGCCCCAGCGTGCAGCTGCCGTCCGGGCTTTGCCAGTAGCGGGCCGGCCCGCCGCCCAGGCTGACTGCGCTGGGAGTCAGGCCGTGGCGCTGGCTCAGGCTGTGCAGCAGCTGTGACAAATCCAGCCCGTCTGCTTGCTGGCCGGTATGGCCCATGGGCATGGCTTCGATCAGGCGCAGGATGAAACCGTGTGCCTTGCAGTAAGCCAGCATGGCGTCGATGTCGCGGTCGTTGATGCCGGCCAGCGGCACCATATTGATCTTGATGCTGCTGAAGCCGGCGGCACGGGCGACGGACAAACCCTGCAAGACCTGTTCCAGACTGTCGCTGCCGCTGATGCTGGCCACACAGTCCCGCCGCAGCGAGTCCAGGCTGACATTGAGCCGCTGCAGGCCCGCCGCCTTGAGCGCACCGGCCTGGCCGGCCAGCTGGGTGCCATTGGTGCTGAGTGACAGGTCGTCCACGCCGGGCAGGCTGGCCAGCCTGCTGACCAGTGCCGGCAGATTGCGCCTGAGCAGCGGTTCGCCACCGGTCAGGCGGAAGCGGTGGCAGCCAAGGCGGGCAAAGGCCGCCACTACCCGCTGGATTTCGGCAAAGTCCAGCCAGTTGGCCGGTTCTTCAAAGTTCTTGAAACCCTTGGGTATGCAATAGCTGCAGCGCAGATCGCAGCGGTCGGTAACGGATAGCCGCAGATAGTCGATGCTTCTGCCAAAACGGTCGCGTAACATGGCTGACCCTCTGAGGGGAGAATGGCCAGAGTGTAGGCGCATCCGCCGGGCTTGCCAGTTGGTCGGTAGTGGGGTTTTGGCTAGGTCTGAGGGAGTAGGGAGCCGGGAAGAAAGGGCGGCAGCCGCCCCGGTTTCAGGGCAGCTTGTCCAGCCCGTGCTCCACGGCAAACAGCGCGGCCTGTACCCGGCCATTGAGGTTGAGTTTGCGCAGGATGTTCTGCACATGCACCTTGATGGTGCTCTCGGCCAGATCCAGCGCGCGGGCGATTTCCTTGTTGCTGATGCCGCGGCTGAGCCAGGCGAGGATTTCCCTTTCACGCTGGGTCAGTTGCTCCAGCCCGGTCGGCTTGCTTTTCTGGGTGTCGGCGCTGCGTAGCTGCTGCAGCAGGCGCGAGGTCATTTCCGGTGACAGCACGCTGTCGCCATCCACGGCGCGGCGAATGCTGGCCAGCAGGAAGTCGGCATTGATGTTTTTCAGCAGATAGCCGCGTGCGCCCAGCTTCAGGCATTCGGCCAGGTCTTCACCGTCTTCCGATACCGTGAGCATCAGCACCGCCAGCTGCGGCTGGCTGACCATGATTTGTGCCAGCGCCTCGCGCCCGTTCATTTGCGGCATGTCGATATCCAGCAGGACCACGTCCGGCTTCAGCTGTTCGCACAGTTTCACCCCTTCCAGGCCATCGGCGGCTTCGCCAATGATGTCGAAATCACTTTGGCGTTGCAGCAGCGCCTTCAGGCCGCTGCGGAACAGGGTGTGGTCGTCGACCAGCAAGATGCGGATGGGTGTCATGCGGCTTGTCTTTCACTTTGTGGCAGCAGCAATTGTACTTCGGTGCCGCCGTGCGGATGGGGGTGAATGCTGATCTGGCTGCGAATGCGGGCCGCGCGCTCCTGCATGATGGACAGCCCGACATGGCTGGCGCGGCGGCTGGCCACGCTCTGTTCGTCAAAGCCGCAGCCGTCGTCCCGTATGCTCATGCTGAAGTCGGCATGGTTGAGGATGTCGATGCGCACGCGCTGCGCCTGGGCATGCTTGCGCACATTGGACAGCGCTTCTTGCAGGATGAAGATCAGCTGCAGCTGTTGCTGGGGATTGAGTGCCAGCCCGTCGCCGCTCATGTGCAGCTGGGTGGGGATGTGGGTCTGTTTTTCAAAGCGCTCCAGCAGGGTGCGCACGGCGTCGGGAAAGTCTTCCTTGCTGATGCGGGTGCGGAAGTTCAGCAGCAGTTCGCGCACATCCTCATAACATTCCTGCACCCCGGCACGGATGAAGCCAAGGTTTTCCTGCGCCTGCTCCATCTGCTGCTCGGCCAGCGCGGCGTCCAGCATCTGCACTTGCAGATTCAGAAAGGACAGCGACTGGGCAATGCTGTCGTGCAGGCCCTGGGCCATCAGGTTGCGTTCTTCCGATACCGCAAACTGGCGGTCGCGCGCTGCCAGCCTGTGGTTTTCCACTGCCACACCCAGGTGGCTGCCCAGGGTTTCCAGCAGGAACTGGTCTTGCGTGGCCAGCTTGGGGTCCTGATAAAAGTACAGGGTGAAAATGCCGACATTGCTCTGGTTATGCCGGATGTGGAACACGGCAATGCTGGAAAAGCCGGCGCGCTGGCAGTGTTTTTCCGTGGCGGCCGGCAACTGGTCGAAGCGATGCAGCACCGAGAAGGGCTGCGGTACGGTATCGCCACACAGGCAGCCGTTGAGGGTGGCGCAATCGTCCTCTTCCTGCAGTTCGGCCGGCAGGCCGCGCTGGGCGGTCAGCTCCAGCCGCCCGCGCTTGAAATCCACCAGCCGCACGCTGCCCGCGTCCGCGCCCGTCAGCTCGATCAGCCGCTCGATGAAACCGCTGCACATGTCGGCCAGGCTGTGCGAGTCATGCAGGAAGGCGGTGACGTTATACAGGGCGGCCAGCTGGCGGTTCTTGTATTCCACCGAACGGGTCTTGTCGGCCACTTTCTGCTCCAGCGTGGCGTACAGGTCTTGCAGGCGGTCGGCCATCTGGTTGAAGCCGGTGGCAATGGTGGCGAATTCATCATTGTTGTCCACGCTGACCCGCGCATCCAGATTGCCGTCGCGCAGCCGCAGCATGCCTTCGCCCAGGGTGTTGAGCGGGCGGATCACCAGCAGGAACAACAAGAACATCATGCTGAACGAGCCGATGATGGCCATGGCGATCAGCGCCATCTGGAAGAAGCGCAGCAGGGTGGTGTTGCGGGAGTTGTCTTCTTCCACCAGTTTCACCAGGCGGTCGATGCGGTTGACAAAGCGGGCGATGGCCGGGCTTTCCATCTGGCGCTGGCCGGCATGCTGGCGGGCTGCGTTTTCCAGCAGTGGCAGCATGTCCGTCTGCCAGGAGCGCTCGATATCGCTGACCTGCTGTCTGACCGTGGCATTGTCCGGCAGGAACAGCGGTCGTGCCGGGTCGCCCTGTTTCAGCCGGGCCAGGATGGCGGCAAACTGCTGCTCCTCGGCACGAATGGTGGCCAGTGCGGCGCCTTCGCTCACTTGCAGCGCGATATGGTAGCTGCGCATGCGCAGGCTGCCGGCGTCATTGATGGCGGCGGCGCCGCCTTCCAGCTTCCACGACAGGATCAGGGTGTAGCCGATGGAGGTCATCGCCAGCAGCAGCCAGGCGATGGTCAGCATCAGCAGCTTGGTGGACAGGCTGCGCAGGCGCGGGGTCTGGTAGAGCATCATGGTGCTGGGCGTCCGGGTGGCGGGTGGTGTGGGTTGCCGCAGGCAATACTGCTAACAATACCGGCTGGCCTTGTGGACAGCAATTCTCCGGAAGGGGTAGGGCGTGGCAGCGTGGCATGGCCAGGGCAGGCGGCGCCGGGCAAGGCCGGGCAGGGTGGCATGCTACTTTGTGATTAGTCCGGCTTCCCCATCTGCAGGGTCGGGCTAGCTCCTCATGCCGCGCGCCTTGCTGCTATCGGCGAATATTTCCCGTGTGCGTATCAGGGTTAAATGCCTGCTATCCCCATTGCGGAGCAAGGCACCATGGCTTCCCCACGCTTCAGGCAGTACGCCGTGCTGGCGTCCAGCACACTGGCATTTACCATCTGTTTCATGATCTGGATGATGTTTGCGGTACTGGGCATTCCCATCAAGCAGCATCTGGGCCTGAACGAAACCGAATTCGGCATCCTGGCGGCGACCCCGGTGCTGTCCGGTTCGCTGGTGCGGGTGCCGCTGGGCATCTGGACCGACCGCTTTGGCGGCCGCATCGTGATGTTTGTGCTGATGCTGGTGTGTGTGCCCTTTATTTTCATCATGCAGTACGCCACCGCCTACTGGCAGTTCCTGGCCATCGGCCTGCTGGTCGGGCTGGCCGGCGGGGCGTTTTCCGTGGGCACCCCCTATGTGGCGCGCTGGTTCAGGCCGGAGCAGCAGGGCATGGCCATGGGCGTGTTCGGGGCCGGCAATGCCGGATCCTCGCTCACCAAGCTGGTGGCCCCCGGCATCATCGCCGCGGCCGGCTGGCAAATGGTGCCAACGGTATACGCCATCATCATGCTGGTTACCGCCATCCTGTTCTGGCTGTTCTCCTGGCAGGACCCGTCCCATCTGGTCAGCAGCAAGGTCAGCCTGCGCCAGCAGCTGGCCCTGATGAAAGACCCGGCGGTGCTGCGCTACTGCCAGTACTACTCGGTGGTGTTTGGCGGCTATGTGGCGCTGGCGCTGTGGATGACCAAGTACTACGTCGGCGAATACGGCTTCGACATCAAGCATGCGGCTTTCCTGGCTGCCTGCTTCTCCCTGCCCGGCGGCGTGCTGCGGGCGATGGGCGGCTGGCTGTCCGACCGCTTCGGCCCCTACCGGGTGACCTGGGGGGTGATGTGGGTGTGCTGGGTGGCATTTTTCATCCTGTCCTATCCGCAAACCGACTTCAGCATCAGCACCACCCACGGTGTGCAGCGCTTCCATCTCGGTCTGAATGTCACCTTGTTCACGCTGGTGCTGTTTGCCGTCGGTATTGCCATGGCCATCGGCAAGGCCTCGGTGTTCAAGTTCATTGCCAATGAGTTTCCCGACAATATCGGCGCGGTGTCCGGCGTGGTGGGCCTGGCCGGCGGCATGGGCGGTTTCCTGCTGCCCATCCTGTTCGGGGTGTTGCTGGATATCACCGGTGTGCGCAGCAGCGCCTTCATGCTGCTGTACGGCACGGTGTGCGTGTCGCTGGTGTGGATGCACTTTTCCTTCAAGGCACAGGCCGGGCGTGAGCCGGCCGCCATGGCCAGACAGGCCGGCTGAGCTGGTCTTCGAATTTTTGATTGACGGCCACAGATGCCGTCAGGGAGGGCTTGATGTCACATGTACTGAACCGGTGGGAACCGGAAAATCCCGCATTCTGGCAACAGCAAGGCAAGGCGGTGGCGCGGCGCAATCTGTGGATATCCATCCCGGCGCTGATGCTGGCCTTTGTCATCTGGCAGGTATGGAGCGTGGCGGTGCTGAACATGCCGAATATCGGTTTCGGCTATTCGCAAAACCAGCTGTTCTGGCTGGCGGCATTGCCGGCCTTGTCCGGCGCCACCCTGCGCATTTTTTACAGCTTCATGGTGCCCATTTTTGGCGGGCGCAAATGGACGGCCATTTCCACCGCCAGCCTGCTGATTCCGGCCATCGGCATCGGTTTTGCCGTGCAGGACCCCAACACCAGCTACATCACGATGGTGGTGCTGGCTTTGCTGTGCGGTTTTGGCGGCGGCAATTTCAGTTCGTCCATGTCCAATATCAGCTTCTTTTTTCCCAAGGCGGAAAAGGGTACGGCGCTGGGCCTGAATGCCGGGCTGGGTAATCTGGGGGTGTCGCTGGTGCAGTTCGTGGTGCCGCTGGTGATTACCATGGGGGTGTTCGGGGCATTTGGCGGCGATGCACAAACCTGGATCAAGGGGGCGGTACACAAGAAAATGTGGCTGCAGAACGCCGGCTTTGTCTGGGTGCCCTTCATCGTGCTGTCCACCATCGCCGCCTGGCTGGGCATGAATGACATTGCCTCGGCGCGGGCCTCGTTTGCCGACCAGGTGGTCATTTTCCGTCGCAAGCATAATTGGCTGATGTGCTGGCTGTATATCGGTACCTTCGGTTCCTTTATCGGTTTCTCTGCCGGTTTCCCGCTGCTGATGAAAGGTCAGTTTCCGGATGTCGATCCCACCAAATACGTGTTTTACGGCCCGCTGGTGGGCGCGCTGGCCCGTCCGGTGGGCGGCTGGCTGGCAGACAAGATCGGCGGCGCCAAGGTGACCCAGGCGGTATTCCTGCTGATGATGCTGGCGGTGGGCGGTGTGCTGGGCTTTTTGCCGCATGCCGGCCAGGGCGGCAGTTTCCAGGGCTTTTTTGCCATGTTCCTCTGCCTGTTTGCCCTGACCGGGCTGGGCAATGGTTCCACCTTCATGCAGGTGCCGGTGATTTTCCTCACCCTGCACCAACGGCTGGCGGGCAAGGGCGAGACGGCACAAAAGCAGGCGCAGGCCGATGCCACGCGTGAAGCCGCCGCCGTGCTGGGCTTCTCCGGTGCCATTGGTGCTTATGGCGGTTTCTTCATTCCCAAGAGCTATGGCACCTCCATCGCCATGACCGGCGGGGTGGAGGCGGCGCTGTATGCTTTCATCCTGTTTTATGCCAGCTGTGTGTTGATCAACTGGTGGTTCTACGCCCGCAAGAACGCGGAAATTCCGTGCTGATCGGCCTGGGCTGACCCGCGCGCTGCAAGCAGGCAAGGCAGGGGGAAGCATGAATGCTTCCCCTTTTTAATTTTTTGGCATATTTGATCGCGGCTGGAAATTGCCTATGCTGTTAGTGCATTGCAACACCCACCCCCACACGCCGATTGCGAGGCTGTCATGTTGTCCAGACTTTCCATTGCCAGCAGGCTGGGCCTGCTGATCCTGCCTTTTGTGCTGGTGATTGCCGGCCTTGCCGGTGTGCTGTCACTGGAAAAGTGGCAGAGCCTGTCACGTCTGCAGGCTTCGGCCCAGCTGCTGCAGGTAGCGGGCAAGGCCAGTGGCCTGATTCACCAGTTACAGGCCGAACGCGGGCTGAGCAATGGTTTTCTCAGTACGGCGGGCAGCAGCCTGCCGGCCGAGCTGCCCGCCGTGCGCCGGCAAACCGACGCCGCGCTGGCCGACTTCCACGCCAGCCTGGCGCAGTTGCCGGCAGCCACCCAGGCTGCGACGGTGGATGAGCAGGTGCATGCCCTGTTGCAGGGGCGTGCCGCCATCGACACGCGCAGTCAGCCGGCAGGGCAGATGTTCGCGGCCTATTCCGACCATATCGAACAGCTGATCGGCCTGATTGCGGATCTGGCTGGCAGCACCAGTGATACCGGCCTGCTGCACGATGCCGTGGCGCTGCTCAATCTGCAATGCCAGAAGGAGTTTGCCGGGCGCGAACGCGGATTCATCAATGGTGTGCTGGGGCGTGGCAGCTTTGACCAGGCTGCCTTGCTGCAGGCAGCCGGCATGCAGGCCCGGCAACAGGCTTGTGCCAGCCAGCTGCGGCTGGTGGCCTCTGCCGGGATTCGCCAGGCTGCACAGCAGGCCGACCAGTCGGCCGAGGCGGCTGTGCTGCAGGCCATGCGCCAGCAGATCATGCAGGTGGCGCCAGGCCAGTCGCCGGGTGTGGCGCCGGCCCGGTGGTTTGGCGCAGCCAGCGCGCAAATGGCCAATCTGAAAAAGCTGCAGGATCAATTGCTGCAGCAGCTGGATGACAATATGCAGCAGCTGCTGCAACAGGCCCGTTTCCAGCTGTGGTTCACCTTGCTGGGGTCGGCCGCCACCATTCTGGTGTTGTCGCTGCTGGGCTGGGCCATTTACCACAGTGTGGAGCGGCCGATTTCCCGGCTGGAGCAATTGATGAGCGGCATGAGCCGCGACTTCGACCTGTCGCGCCGCGCCGCGCTGCCCGGCAGTGATGAGATTGCCCGCATGGGCCATGCCTTTGATCACCTGGCGGACGCCTTTGCCGCCACCCTGCGCCAGATCAAGGCCGAAGCACACCAGATGGTGGCGGCAGCTAATGCGCTGAGCGATGTGTCGGAACGGGCGGCCTCCACCGCGGAGGTACAGAGTCGCTCCTCGGTGGATATTGCCGCCGCCATCGAGGAAATGTCCGCCGGCATTGCCGCGGTTACCGACAATGCCCAGCAGGCCATGCGCGTGGCCGAGGACATGCAGGGCTGCGTGGACGATGGCCGTGCACGCATGCGCAGTACCGCTGCCGCACTGAGTGAAACGGCGGATGGCCTGAGCCATACCGGCGAAAGCGTCAATATGCTGCGCGACAAGTCCGAGGGTATTCACAGCATCGTCACCGCCATTCGCGAGATTGCCGACCAGACCAATCTGCTGGCGCTGAATGCCGCCATCGAGGCCGCCCGTGCCGGTGAGATGGGACGCGGCTTTGCCGTGGTGGCGGACGAGGTGCGCAAGCTGGCCGAGCGCACCAGCAAGGAAACGCTGGACATCGCGGCGCTGATCGAAGACATCCGTCACGAAACCCGCGATGTGGCGCAGCAGATGGCCACGGCGCGGCAGCGCATGCAGGGCGGCATGGCCGAAGTGGATCACACCGTGGCCGACCTGGCGCTGATTCACGGCAAGGCCAGCGCTACCGCCGACAAGAGTCGCAGCACCACGCTGGCGATGCAGGAGCAGACTGCCGCCAGCAATGATGTGGCCACCAATGTCAGCAAGATTGCCGCGCTGGCGGAAAGCAATGCGCGCATCGTGCAGGAGGCCGCGGCGCTGTCCGGCCAGCTTAACCGCACCGCCGGCAAGATGGTCGGACTGGTCGACCGTTTCCAGCACACCAGTTCCTGAGTTCCCTGCAGCAAGCTGCGGAGCAGCCCCTTGGCGGCCTGCTCCGCCCATCCCGCCCCCTTTCCCCCTGTTGCTGGCCGGCCTGTGTAGTGCCGTCTAATTCTTATGGCTTATCCGCCTCCTCACTCTGCTTTGCCTGCTTGCCACCTGTGGCGAATGGGCGCTGTTGTTGCCCGGACTTAATCTGTCCAGCGTAAGCAAAGGCTGCGCGGCACGGCCGCGGCACCGCATCTGGCGGTAAAAACTCGGAGGCAAGATGAGCCATTTTCTGGACAGACTGAATTTCCTCGGCAAGGTGAAATCCACCTTTGCCGATGGCCATGGCGCGGTGGTGAATGAAGACCGCCAGTGGGAAGACGCCTATCGCCAACGCTGGCAGCACGACAAGATCGTGCGTTCCACCCACGGGGTGAACTGCACCGGCTCCTGTAGCTGGAAGGTGTATGTCAAGAACGGGCTGATTACCTGGGAAACCCAGCAGACCGACTATCCGCGCACCCGGCCGGACCTGCCCAACCACGAACCGCGCGGCTGCCCGCGTGGTGCGTCGTACAGCTGGTATGTGTACTCCGCCCAGCGCGTGAAATATCCGATGATCCGCGGCCGCCTGGCCAAGCTGTGGCGCGAGGCGCGCAAGAGCATGGGCCCGGTACAAGCCTGGGAGCACATCAGCCAGAACCCGGAACTGGCCAAGCAGTACAAGAGCAAGCGCGGCCAGGGCGGTTTTGTGCGTGCCAACTGGGATGAGGCCAACGAAATCATCGCGGCTTCCAATGCCTATACCATCAAGAATTACGGTCCGGACCGCGTGGTGGGCTTCTCGCCGATTCCGGCCATGTCCATGGTGTCTTACGCCGCGGGCAGCCGTTACCTCAGCCTGATTGGCGGCGTGCCGCTGTCCTTCTACGACTGGTATTGCGACTTGCCGCCGGCCAGCCCGCAAATCTGGGGCGAACAGACCGACGTGGCCGAATCGGCCGACTGGTACAACTCCACCTACCTGATGGTGTGGGGTTCCAATATCCCGATGACCCGTACCCCGGACGCCCACTTTTATACCGAAGTGCGCTACAAGGGCACCAAGACCGTGGCCGTTTCCAGTGACTTTGGCGAAATGGCCAAGTTCGGCGACATCTGGCTGGCGCCGAAGCAGGGCACCGATGCCGCGCTGGCCATGGCCATGGGTCATGTCATCTTCAAGGAATTCCACCTGGACAAACCGTCGGCCTACTTCACCGACTACATCCGCCGCTACACCGACATGCCGATGTTGGTAACGCTGCGCCAGGATGGCGAACGCTATGTGCCGGACTACTTCCTGCGTGCCAGCCATCTGGCCAATAACCTGAACGAAGACAACAACCCGGAATGGAAGACCCTGGTATTCGACGAAACCAGTGGCGACATCGTGGCTCCCACCGGTTCCATCGGCTTCCGCTGGGGCCAACCTGAAGGCAAGACCGGCAAGTGGAACCTGCAACAGCAGGACGGCAGCACTGGCCGCGAGGTATCGGCCCGCCTGTCCCTGATTGAAAACCGTGACGAAGTAGTTGGCGTCGGCTTCCCTTACTTTGGTGCCGAGCACGAGGAACTGCTCACCCGCAATGTCCCGGCCCGCAAGGTGGTGCTGGCTGATGGCAGCACTGCACTGGTGGCCACGGTATTCGACCTGATGGCAGCCAACTACGGCATCGACCGTGGCCTGGGCGGCGGCAATGTCACCAATGATTACATGGCCGACGTGCCGTACACCCCGGCCTGGCAGCAAAAGCACACCGGCGTGAAGCCGGAAATGGTGATCCAGGTAGCGCGCGAATTCGCCCAGAACGCCGACCAGACCCATGGCAAATCCATGGTGATTGTCGGTGCCGCGCTTAACCACTGGTATCACATGGACATGAGCTATCGCGGCATCATCAACATGCTGATGCTGTGTGGCTGTATCGGTCAGAGCGGCGGCGGCTGGTGCCACTATGTGGGCCAGGAAAAGCTGCGTCCGCAAACCGGCTGGGCACCGCTGGCCTTTGCCGGTGACTGGGTGCGTCCGTCGCGCCAGATGAACGGCACCAGCTTCTTCTACGCCCATACCAGCCAGTGGCGGCACGAAAAGCTGGGCATCAACGAAATCCTGTGCCCGACGGCCGACGGCAAGATGGCCAATATGAGCCTGATCGACTACAACGCCAAGGCCGAACGCATGGGCTGGCTGCCGTCCACCCCGCAGCTGACCACCAACCCGCTGGACATCACCCGCGCCGCCAGGGCCGCTGGCAAGGATGCCATCCCGTTTGCCGTGGACAGCCTGAAAAACGGCACGCTGGACATGTCCTGCAACGACCCGGACAACCCGAAGAACTTCCCGCGCAATATGTTTGTGTGGCGTTCCAATATCCTGGGCAGCTCCGGCAAGGGCCATGAGTACTTCCTCAAATACCTGCTGGGCACCCAGAACGCGGTGATGGGTTCGGAAGACGACTGCATCAAGCCCACCGAAATCACCGTGCGTCCGGCGGTGGAAGGCAAGCTGGACCTGCTGGTGGTGCTGGACTTCCGCATGTCCACCACCTGCCTGTACGGCGACATTGTGCTGCCGACCGCCACCTGGTACGAGAAGGACGACCTCAACACCTCCGACATGCACCCCTTCATCCACCCGCTGTCCGAAGCCGTACAGCCGCTGTGGCAGGCCAAGTCGGACTGGGAAATCTACAAGGGCTTTGCCAAGAAGATTTCCGAAATCGGCAAGGACTATCTGGGCGTGCAGCAGGACCTGGTACTCACCCCGCTGATGCATGACACCCCGCAGGAACTGGGCCAGCCGTTTGACCCGCGTGACTGGAAAAAGGGCGAGTGCGAGCCGGTGCCGGGCAAGACCATGCCGGCCATGACGGTGGTGGAGCGCGATTACGGCGCCATCTACGACAAGTTCACCTCCATCGGCCCGCTGCTGGAAAAAGTGGGCAATGGTGGCAAGGGCATCAGCTGGAAAACCGGCCACGAAGTGGACATCCTGCGCGGCCTCAACCATACCGTGGCCGAGGGCGCAGGCAAGGGCCAACCCAAGCTCAACACCGCCATCGACGCCGCCGAGATGATTCTGACCCTGGCGCCGGAAACCAACGGCCACGTGGCGGTGAAAGCCTGGGAAGCCTTGTCCAAGATCACCGGCATCGACCACACCCATCTGGCACTGCCGCGCGAGCATGACAGCATCCGCTTCCGCGATGTGCAGGCGCAGCCGCGCAAGATCATTTCCTCGCCCACCTGGTCGGGCCTGGAAAGCGAAGAAGTCAGCTACAACGCCGGCTACACCAATGTGCACGAGCTGATTCCATGGCGCACCATCACCGGCCGCCAGCAGTTCTATCAGGATCACCAGTGGATGCGCGCCTTTGGTGAGGGCCTGTGCGTGTTCAAGCCGCATGTGGACCTGAAAACCACCCAGGCCATCCTGGGCAAGAAGTCCAATGGCAACCACGAGCTGGTGCTCAACTTCATCACCCCGCACCAGAAATGGGGCATCCACAGTACCTATTCGGACAACCTGCGCATGCTGACGCTGTCGCGTGGCGGCCCGCATGTATGGGTATCGGAAGTGGACGCCAAGAAGGCCGGCATCGTCGACAACGACTGGATCGAAGTATTCAACGTCAACGGTACGCTGACCGCCCGTGCGGTGGTATCGCAGCGCGTACCGGAAGGCATGACGCTGATGTACCACGCCCAGGAAAAAATCGTGAACGTGCCGGGGGCGGAAACCAGCGGCAAGCGCGGCGGCATCCACAACTCGGTGACCCGTGCGGTGACCAAGCCGACCCACATGATTGGCGGTTACGCCCAGCTGTCCTGGGGCTTCAATTACTACGGGACGGTGGGTGCCAACCGTGACGAATTCGTCATCGTGCGCAAGATGAAAAAAGTGGATTGGATGGATAAGCCTGCAGGAGAAGACAAATGAAAATCCGTGCACAAATCGGCATGGTGCTGAACCTGGACAAGTGCATCGGCTGCCATACCTGTTCGGTCACCTGCAAAAACGTCTGGACCAGCCGCGACGGTGTGGAATACGCCTGGTTCAACAATGTGGAAAGCAAGCCCGGCATCGGCTACCCCAAGGACTGGGAAAACCAGGAAAAATGGCAGGGCGGCTGGGAACGCAAGCCCAATGGCAAGCTGGTGCCCAAGCAGGGCGGCAAGATGCGCATTCTGGCCAATATCTTTGCCAACCCCAATCTGCCGGCCATTGACGACTATTACGAGCCGTTTACCTTCGATTACGAGCACCTGCAAAACGCGCCGGAAATGCAGACTCCGCCGACGGCCCGTCCGGTATCGGTGCTGACCGGCAAGAAGATGGACAAGATCGAATGGGGCCCCAACTGGGAAGACGACCTGGGTGGCGAGTTCGCCAAGCGCAGCAAGGACGCCCTGTTTGAAGGCATCCAGAAGGAAATGTACTCGGCCTTCGAGAACACCTTCCTGATGTATCTGCCGCGCCTGTGCGAACACTGCCTGAACCCGGCCTGTGTCGCCTCCTGCCCGTCCGGCTCCATCTACAAGCGCGAAGACGACGGCATCGTGCTGATCGACCAGGACAAGTGCCGCGGCTGGCGCATGTGTGTGTCCGGCTGCCCGTACAAGAAGATTTATTACAACTGGACCAGTGGCAAGGCCGAGAAGTGCATCTTCTGCTACCCGCGTATCGAGGCCGGCCAGCCCACCGTGTGCTCGGAAACCTGCGTAGGCCGCATCCGCTATCTGGGCGTGCTGCTGTACGACGCCGACCGCATCGAAGCGGCTGCCAGCGTGGAGGACCCGAAGAGCCTGTACGAAGCGCAGCTGGGCGTGTTCCTGGACCCGAATTTGCCGGAAATCCAGGCCGAGGCCCGCAAACAGGGCATTCCGGAAGCCTGGATCAGCGCCGCGCAGAATTCGCCGGTGTACAAGATGGCCATGGAATGGAAAGTAGCTTTCCCGCTGCATCCGGAATACCGCACCCTGCCCATGGTGTGGTACATCCCGCCGCTGTCACCCATCCAGAGCGCGCTGGAAAATGGCCTGATCGGTGACAACGGCATCATCCCGGACGTGAAGGACCTGCGCATCCCCATCCGCTATCTGGCCAACCTGCTGACCGCCGGCAAGGAAGAACCGGTGGTGAGCGCGCTGGAAACCATGGTGGCCATGCGCCGTTACATGCGCAAGAAGAGCGTGGAGAAGGTGAGCGATCCGGCCACCCTGCGCGGCACGCATCTGAAACCGGCCCAGGTGGAAGAAATGTACCAGGTGATGGCGATTGCCAATTACGAAGACCGTTTCGTGATTCCGTCCAGCCACAAGGAAATGGTGGAAAACACCTTCGACGACAAGGCCAGCTGTGGTTTCACCTTTGGCAATGGCTGCTCCGGCGGCACGTCGGAATCCAGCCTGTTTGGCAAGAAGAAGGCCACGCCCATCGTGTTCCACGACATGCGGCGCGACCGCAAGGCCAACGCCGGGAGCTAAGCCATGAACCAGTCATTGTTCAAGATTGCCTCGGCCCTGCTGTGTTATCCGGAGCCCGAGTTGCTGGCGGCGCTGGATGACATCCGCAGCGCACTGCAGGCTACGCCAACCGCAGCCAGCATGCTGGAACCGTTGCTGGCCCAGCTGGAGGGCAGCGAGCTGATCGCCCTGCAGGAAGGCTATGTGCAGACTTTCGACCGCAGCCCGGCGCACTCGCTGCACCTGTTCGAGCATGTTCATGGCGAGGACCGCGCCCGCGGTCAGGCCATGGTGGACCTGATGGAAGAGTACAAGGCCCACGGTTTCGAGCCGGTGTGTGCCGAGCTGCCCGACTACGTGCCGCTGTTCCTGGAATTCCTGTCGCAGTGCGAGGCGGAGGAGGGCAGCCGCCTGCTGGGCGATGCGGTGCATGTGCTGGGCCATATCGCCGGCAAGCTGCGCGAATCGTCCTCGCCCTATGCCGGGGTGCTGGATGTGCTGGTGTGGCTGTCGCCAGTGGCACCGGAGCCGCTGACCGTACCGCCCATCCGCGACATGGACGAACTGCTGGAAACCTTTGGCCCCGGTGCGGATGGCAGCGAGCCCTTGCTCAAGCCCGCCATGCCGGCCATAGCTCCGGTCAATTTCTACCCGTCGCGACCCGGCGCCTGAATCTGCCCGTTCCCGGCCCGCGCTGTCATGGGCTGGCCGGAACAGCAAGGAGAGAGAGATGGATTATCTGCATCAATTTGTGTTCGGGATTTATCCCTATATCGCGCTCAGCATCTTTTTGCTGGGCAGCCTGATGCGCTTCGAGCGCGAACAGTACAGCTGGAAGAGCGAATCCTCCCAGCTGGTGTATCGCGGCAATCTGCGCCTGGGCAACATCCTGTTCCACGTCGGCGTGCTGGGCCTGTTCTTCGGCCATCTGGTGGGCTTGCTGACGCCCTTGAGCGTATGGGAAGCACTGGGTGTCACCCACAGCTTCAAGCAGGTATTTGCCATGAGCGCCGGTGGCATCATGGGCAGCCTGGCCCTGGTCGGCCTGTTGATCCTGCTGCATCGCCGCCTGAGCAACCAGCGTCTGGCTGCCAACACCACCTGGCGTGACAAGCTGGTGCTGCTGTGGCTGCTGGCCACACTGCTGCTGGGCCTGTGTACCATCGCCGTGTCCGCCCAGCATCTGGACGGCCACGAAATGGTGCTGCTGATGACCTGGGCGCAGCATATCGTCACCTTGCGTGGCGATGCCGCACAGTTCATCGTGGCCGCATCCCCCATCTTCAAACTGCACCTGTTCATGGGGATGAGCGTGTTCGTGATCTTCCCCTTCACCCGTCTGGTGCATGTATGGAGCGGCTTTGGCGCGGTGACGTATCTGGGACGCGCCTGGCAGCTGGTGCGCCCGCGTGCCTGATCAGCAGTTGGCTGGCTAGGCACAACAAGCCATTCACACAGCAGAAAGCCCTGTTTCCAGCGATTGGAGACAGGGCTTTTTTTTGCTTGCGGGCCAGTCCCGCACCATCACCGGCGGCAAATGCTCCGGTGCAGGGGGCGCTGTGTTCTTGCATGGCAAGACAAAGCCGGTACCAGAAGGTCGGCTCCGTGCCAGCCGACCAGGACATGCGGTGCGGATGTGGCGGCGCCCGGTGCAAGGGCGCAGTGGGGTGTGAGAGCGCTGCGCACAAGCCGACTTTTCTTTGGGCGCGGTCATGCCGCGGGGGTGGTATGGCGCGCCAGCCCGGCTGCTTAGACCCGCTGACAAGACCCCCGCGCCTGCCTTGCGCCTCCTTGCCCTACACTTGGTACTCCGGCTTCGCTACGAGGTGTTGTGAGCCCGCTCTCATTGCGCAGGCTGCGGGGGCAGTGATGCGACGCCTGGTCATCGCTTGCGGCGCCAGCAAGGTCGGCAAGGGCGCGTGACTTGATGCGCTGTCGCCGCATCAGCTGTCGGCATGCTTTGTGAAATGGCGGGGGTATTGCGGCCGGGGTGTGGATGGCCAGGTGATCAGCGTGCTGATCACCTGGCGGGGCAAGCTGTGCCGCCCCCTTGCCCGGCTATTCAATGCGCAGGGGGCGGCAAGACGGTTTGATGCAAGAGCCGCAAACCGGAAAGCGGCTGCGCCACAGGGGCGCTGCGCTATTTGCTTGGTCGCGGTAAACGGTTTGCTTCAACCAGCCTGACCATCGGCGCGCGGCTTGAGGTACAGCCCGATCAGTTGCCGGCTCCAGCCCAGCAGTGCCAGCAGGCCGCAGAGGGCTACTGCTGCATACAGGCAGGCGACCCATGCTGGCGGCACAAAGTCGGCCACGACCCGGCTCAGTGCCACCGCATGCACCGCCAGATAGACACGCCACAGCCAGCTGCCGGCCTGCAGCGGCAAGCCGGAATGCCCCAGCGTTACCCGCGAGACAAAGGCGATGACCATGGTCATGAAGAAGCCGACGGTGATGGCGTGCAGCGGCGCCAGCCCCAGCGCCAGCGCGGGCAGCAGGCCGGCTACGCTGTACAGGCCGAATGCCACGGCCAGCCAGGCAAAGGACAGGTGCAGCATCCACAGCAGCCTCACCTTGCGTGAGGGCAGCAGGCCCCAGCGCCAGCTGGTGTAGCCAAACAGCAGGGTGAGCGGCAGGTCGGCCAGCAGGCTGCTGTGCTGGCTTAGCAGCAGCAAGCCATGCAGCCAGCTGCCGCCCACCATGGCGGCCAGCAGCCAGTAGGGCCGCCATGCCTTGCGATCCGGCAGTACGCTGCTGGTGAAGAAAGGCAGCATGCGGTGGCACACCGTCAGGAATACCGGTAGCAAAAAGCCCCACAAGGCCAGATCGCGCATGATCAGCCAGTAAGCGCCATTGCCGCTGAACAGCCAGCAGCCTGCGGCCACGACACCGGCCAGCCCCAGCACAAAAGCCGCCAGCACCACCAGCGCATGGCGGCGATCCGGCTGCGGGCTACGCCAGATCAGCCCGGCAAAGCACAAGGTCAGGCTGGCAAAACCCAGGCCGTACAACAGCAGGCCGGCCAGCAGCCAGCTCTTGCCCAGCGCCAGGCCCGCCAGCCAGCCTGCCACGCCGGCAGCCATCAGGCCGGGCGTCAGCAGATAGCGCATCCGGTTGGGCGGGGCCACCCCCAGCCAGCGCGGGCCGGCGGTAAAGATAAAGCCGGTCATGAACAAGGGGAAGATGCCGTACAGCATCAGCAAGGCATGCGCCATCACCGCAGGAATCTGCGGCGTGATGATATGTGGGCCTAGCCGCGATGCCAGTTCGGCAAACCAGGCGGCAAACAGCAACAGGGCGCTGAGCATGCCCAGCAGAAAAGCCAGGCGGTGCGGTGCGCGCAGCAAGGCGGGGGGAAGTGTGTCAGGCATGATGGTCGGGCTCGCAGAAGGTGGTAGCCCAGTATCGGTGGCGGTCGTGCAAGGCGGAATGATTCTCGTCAAGAAAATCCGGCCGCGCGCGGCGGCTGCGGCAGCAAGGCTGTTGGCCGCTCAGCGCGCCGCCGCCGCAGGCAGTGCACGCCGCACCGCCTGGTAGCGCTGCGCGATGTTCCCACCCAGCCACAAGGCATAAGCCGCCAGCGCCAGCGTGGCCAGGGCAAACAGCAGATGAAAACGGGCGGGCTGCCAGCACCATAGCGTGCCGGCCAGCAGCCATAGCAGATGCAGATGACGCAGCCGCAGCTGGGCGGACTCGGGCAGGAAACCATGGGTGGAGGGCAGCAGGCCGCGTGGCGGGTTCAGCCGCTTCAAGTGCAACCAGGCCAGAAACGGCAGGATCTTGCCCAGCATGGCCAGCGTGGCTCCCAGGCCGGCGCCGCCCAGCCACCACAGCCCAGCCAGCAAGGGCAGGCTCGGCCATATTGTCCATCCAGCGCATAGCCAGGCGGCCACGCAGCCTAGCAGCAGGCAGGCGAGGACCGCCTGCCATTGCCACCACAGCGGATCAGCCGGCCGCCGGCTTTGCCGCAGCAGCTGCCAGGATTGCACGGCATAAAGCAGTACTGGAATCAGCAGCAGGCTGGCGGGCAGCCACAATTGCGCTGGCCAGAACAGCAGGGCCAGGCTGCAGCCAAGCAGCAAGATCAGCACGCTCCGCGCCGTGCTCAGCATCCAGGCCGGATAGGGCGGAGTGATCAGGAACAGCGGAATCACGGTCTGGCTGACGGCCAGCATCAGCAGCAATAGCCAGCCCATGGCCGCCCACAGTACATGGCTGTGCAGCAGCGGCAGCCAGGGCAGGGCCAGCCGGCCGCTCAGGGTCAGCACCAGGCACAGCCCGAGCGCGGCGGCGACCAATAGTCCCAGCAGTGCCAGCGCCATGCCGCGGCTGCTGGCATCGCGCGCCGGGCTGTGGGCCAGCCCATGCAGGCCGTGCCAGGCCAGGCGGAGGATGGCCGCACCCAGCAAGACTGCCGCCGCCTGCAGGGCGAGTGGGGAAAAGCCATGCAAAAAGCCGCCCACCAGCAAGGTGGTTCCCAGCTGCCAGGGCAGGAAAATGCCCAGCAGCAGGCGGCCTGCGCGCCGTGCTGCCACGGCGCTGGCCACCGCCAGCATTTGCAGCAGGGCACCGGCCATGATGTTGCCCAGCACGCCCAGCGCCAGAACATGGGTCAGCGCCAGCAGCTGCGGGTGGTAGCGGTTGGCCGCCAGCATGCCCGCAGGCAGCAGCAGCCCTCCCAGGGCCAGCAGCCACAGCATGGCTGCGCCAAAAAAGCTGGCAGGCAGCCAGATGGGGGGCGCGTCGTCGTAGGAAAGCCAGGCCTGGCTCATGCCTTGCTGATGTACAGAATCACCCCGCCATCGCCGGACAGCTCGAAGCGGTAGGCAATGCCCTGGGCGGTGAGCATGGGCAGCAGTGGCGTGGGGTGGTGCGGCAGGATCCAGGCCAGGGTTTGCTGGTCTTGCAATTGCTCGGCGGCATCCAGAATGATTTCCATCGGCGCGGGGGCTGCCAGGTGGCGCAGGTCGACCGGGCTCATGCGCTGACTCCCGGCCGCACCATCTGCTCAAAGCCGGCAATGTGCTGGCGGCACATGGGATAGAGGATGTTTTCTTCTTTCATATTGTGCTGCTGGGTGAGGATGAGCAGGGTTTCGGCGTGGCCCAGCCAGGCGCTGGCATCGCTGGCCAGCAGCGCGTCGTCCATGTCCTGCAGCAGCAGGCGGATTTGCTGGTGTTCCTGGCGCATCACGGCGGTGGGGCCGCTGTACATGCCGGTGGCAGCCTCGAAAGCCGGGAACAGCTGCTGTTCTTCCAGCTGGAAGTGTTGCTCCAGATCGGTGGCCAGGCGCAGGCAGGTCTGGCCGGCGGTGGTCCAGTCGCCGTGACGTACCGCCTGTTCGGCTTGGGCAAGAATGGCGTCGCAGTCACGATGCTGCTGGGTCAGGCAGGCTATGGCATTCATGGGTGGTGTCCTGTGTGGCTGGGGCTGACGGTAAAAGCGCAGTATGCGGTGCGGCGGCGGCCCGTTTGAATGACACGGATCAAGAACTTGCCGCTGCAGCTTGCCCGGCCATGGCGGCCTGCAGCTTCTGATGCAGGGTGACGATCTGCCCGATCACCAGCAGGGCCGGGGCCGTGATGCCTTCCTGTTCGATCAGGGTGGCCAGCGTCTGCAGGCTGCCACACAGGCAACGCTGCCGCGCGGAGCAGGCATGTTCCACCACGGCAACCGGGGTGTCGGCCGCCCGGCCATGCGCCAGCAGCTGACTGGCGATGCTGGCGGCCTCGCCCAGCCCCATATAGACCACGATGGTCTGCTCGGGCGTGCAGTGGCGGGTCCAGTCCAGCGTCTGCTGCCCCTGGCGGCGGTGACCGGTGACCAGGCTGCAGCCCTGGGCGTAATCGCGATGGGTGAGCGGCAGGCCGGCACTGGCGGCGGCCCCCAGCGCGGCGCTGATGCCGGGGACCACTTCACAGGGAATGCCGGCGGCGGCCAGCGCTTCCATCTCTTCGCCGCCGCGGCCGAACAGCAGCGGATCGCCCCCCTTCAGCCGCACCACGCGCTGGCCTTGCCGGGCCAGGCTGACCAATAACTGATTGATGTCGGCTTGCGGCAGGGTATGGCGGCTGGCGCGTTTGCCCACGCAGAGGCGTGCGGCCGTGGCGGGGGCCAGCGCCAGAATGCTGCTGTCCAGCAGGTGGTCGTACAGCACCACATCCGCCTGTTGCAGGCGCTGCAGCGCGCGCAGGGTGAGCAGGTCGGCGGCACCCGGCCCGGCACCCACCAGGGCGACGCTGCCAGGCCGGAATTCAGCGCCGGGAATGACGGGTTTTTCTGGCGGCACCAGGGGCGTGTGCAGGGCTTGATACGGGCTGTTCATGCAGGCTCCTTTGGCTGGGCCTTGGCTGGAATGTTGCCAGTGTAGGTAGGGAGGGGGCCGGAAATCGTTGATTCGAATCAATGCTGTCGGGATGTCCGAAACCGTACATTTCGCCGCAAGTGCCGGGCTTGCCGGTACACGCAATTGAGGAGGACGTGATGAGCGCGAGCTTCACCAAATCGACGGCCCGCAACATCTTTTACGGTGGGTCGGTTTTCTTTTTCCTGATTTTCCTGGGGCTGACCGTGGATACCACCCTGGCGGTGCCCAGCCATAACGCCAAGGCCCAGCTGACCGATGCCGCTGTGCGCGGCAAGAAAATCTGGGAGACACGCAACTGTGCCGGTTGCCACACGCTGCTGGGCGAGGGGGCGTTCTTTGCGCCGGAGCTGGGCAATGTCTATGTGCGCCGTGGCCCGGAGTTCATCAAGGGCTGGATGAAGGCGATGCCCACCAATGTACCGGGTCGGCGCCAGATGCCGCAGTTCAACCTGAACGATGCCCAGCTGGATGATCTGGTGGCCTTCCTGAAGTACAGCTCGCAGATCAATACCAATAACTGGCCGCCCAATATCGAAGGCTGATCCGCAGTGCGATCAATTGCTTCCGGAGAAAACACATGAGTAATGCAACCGTGGCAGCACTGCCCGCCAGCAAGGCGACAGTGAATGACCAGATAAAATACCGCTCGCAAGCAGTGGCCAAGCCCTATTTCGTGGCGGCCATCGGCCTGTTCATCGGCCAGATCCTGTTTGGCCTGATCATCGGCCTGCAGTACTTCAAGGGCGACTTCCTGTTTCCCGCCATTCCGTTTGGCACCGCCCGCATGGTGCATACCAATTTGCTGATTGTCTGGCTGCTGTTCGGCTTCATGGGCGCGGGCTACTTCCTGATCCCGGAAGAGTGCGAGCGCGAGCTGTACAGCCCGAAACTGGCCATCATCACCTTCTGGGTATTCCTGGTGGCCGGTGCGCTGACCATTCTGGGCTATCTGGGCCTGCCGTATAACGTGCTGGCCCACCTTACCGGCAACGACCTGCTGCCCACCATGGGGCGCGGCTACCTGGAGCAGCCGCTGATCACCAAGGTAGGCATCGTGCTGGTGGCGCTGTCCTTCCTGTTCAACCTGTCGATGACCCTGCTGTCCGGGCGCAAGACCAGCATCAGCATCGTGATGATGCTGGGGCTGTGGGGCCTGGCGATTTTCTTCCTGTTCTCTTTTGTGAACCCGAACAACCTGGTGCTGGACAAGTATTTCTGGTGGTGGGTGGTGCACCTGTGGGTGGAAGGCGTGTGGGAACTGATCATGGGCGCCATGCTGGCTTTCGTGCTGGTGAAGGTGACCGGCGTCGACCGTGAAATCATTGAAAAATGGCTGTACCTGATCATTGCCATGACGCTGATCACCGGCATCATCGGTACCGGCCACCATTATTTCTGGATTGGCACGCCGGGCTACTGGCAGCTGCTGGGCTCCGTCTTCTCGGCGCTGGAACCGGTTCCCTTCTTCATGATGACGGTGTTCGCCTTCAATATGGTCAAGCGGCGCCGGCGTGAGCATCCCAACCAGGCCGCCACGCTGTGGGCGCTGGGTACCGGGGTGATGTCTTTCCTTGGGGCCGGGGTATGGGGCTTCCTGGGTACGCTGTCGGTGGTGAACTACTACACTCACGGCACCCAGCTGACTGCGGCACATGGCCATATGGCGTTCTACGGTGCTTACGCCATGGTGGTGCTGACCATGATCTCCTACACCATGCCACTGCTGCGTGGCCGTGAAGCCAACAGTGCCGCGGCGCAAAAGCTGGAAAAGACCGCCTTCTGGGTGATGACGCTGGCCATCGTGGGGATCACCCTGTCGCTGACTGCTGCCGCGGTGACCCAGGTGTCGCTGCAGCGCCTGTCCGCCGCACCGCTGTCCTTCATGGAAACCCAGCAGCACATCATGCCGATGTACTGGGCCCGTTTCGGCTTTGGCCTGTGTTTCTTCACTGGCCTGATGATGTATGTCACCAGTTTTTTTGTCACCGGCAAACGTGAAAGCTGAGTAGCGGCTATCCGTACCGATCTTGAGGCGGCTTGCGGGCCGCCTCTTTGTTTTGGAGGCAGAGATGAATGGACAAAGTCTGGAACTGACCGCAGCGCCGCCCGCGCGCCATATACCGGGTGACCTGGCCATGTGGTGTTTCATCCTGGCAGAGCTGGCGGTGTTTGGCGTGTTCTTCCTGGTGTACGGGGTATATCGCCGGCAGCAGCCGGCCTTGTTTGCCGAGGGCCAGTCGCATCTGGCCTTGCTGCTGCCCACGCTCAATACCCTGCTGCTGATCGCCGGCAGCGCCTGCATGGTGGCCGCGGTGAAGCGGTTTGCCCTGGACCGGCAAGCTGCGGCGCGCCGGGCGCTGCTGCTGGCCATGGTGTTTGGCAGCGGTTTCCTGCTGTGCAAGCTGTATGAACTGGCGGGCAAGTTCATGGCCGGCATCAGCCTGTCCAGCAATGATTTCTGGATGTTCTACCTGTCGCTCACCGTGTTTCATTTCCTGCATGTGGTGCTGGGCATGGTGATTGTGGCGGCGGTGTGGTGGATGGCGCGCGATGGCCGCTATGGCCCTGGCCGGCTGGACGGCGTGGAAACCGCCGCGGCCTACTGGCATATGGTGGACCTGGTGTGGCTGGTGCTGTTTGCCCTGGTGTATGTGGCGCGCTAGCGCAGGGCCAAACCCTTATCCGGTATCAAGGATGCCGCGCGGCCTACTGCCTATGCTGTGCAGATGAATTATCCCGCATCTTCCCGTTTGTGGCTGTGGTGGCTCTGGCTGAGCGGCCTGACCCTGCTGGCCGCACTATTGGCCGAACAGGGCCTGTCGCTGGGGCAGGGTGCCCTGGCCCGGCTGGTATTGCTGCTGGCCTGGGTCAAGGGCGTTACCGTGATCGAGCACTATATGGGCCTGCGCCACGCCCCCCGCTGGCTGCGCCTTGTCGTGCATGGCTGGCTGCTGCTGGTGACGGGTTTGCTGATGATGAGTTTTTGCTGAGGCCGGACATGAACGCACCCTTACCCGCTGCTGTGGCAGCACCGTTTTATCAGGCCCAGGGCGATGAATGCCGCCTGTTCGAGGCCGCCTGGCAACAGCAGTTGCCGGTCTTGATCAAAGGCCCCACCGGCTGTGGCAAGACCCGCTTTGTCGCCCATATGGCGGCCCGGCTGGGCCTGCCGCTGATCACCGTGTCCTGCCATGACGATTTGTCCGCCGCCGATCTGGTGGGCCGCCACCTGATCGGGGATGGCCAGACGGTATGGTGCGACGGTCCGCTGACCCGCGCCGTGCGCCAGGGCGGTATTTGCTATCTGGACGAAGTGGTGGAGGCGCGCAAGGACACCACCGTGGTATTGCACCCGCTCACCGACGACCGGCGCATGCTGCCCATCGAGCGCACCGGTGAGCTGCTGGAAGCACCGCCCAGCTTCATGCTGGTGGTGTCGTACAACCCCGGTTACCAGCATGTGCTGAAAACCCTCAAGCCCAGTACCCGCCAGCGCTTTGTCGCCATGAGCTTTGATTTTCCCGCAGCGGATGTGGAACTGGCGGTGCTGCAACAGGAAACCGGCATTGCCGAAAGCCAGGCCCGCCAGCTGGTGACGCTGGCCGGTCAGCTGCGCCGCCTGACTGGCTATGATCTGGACGAATCGGTCAGCACCCGACTGCTGGTCTACGCTGCCAAGCTGATGATGTCCGGCA
>NZ_JAELTZ010000239.1:0-255 GCF_016429115.1 Aquitalea sp. ASV15
GGCTGAGCAGGCGGCTGGGGTAGATGCGGATGTCCACCAGCATGTTGAAGTCCTTGCGCGGGGCATCGTATTCCATGCCGATGCGGGTGACTTCGCCAATCACGATGCCGCGGAAGTCCACCGGGGCGCCCACGGTGAGGCCGCGTACCGATTGCTGGAATTTCAGCTGCAGCGGCAGCACTTCGTGGTCGGGCGACTGCATGGCCTGATCGCGGCTATTGGCCAGGAGGAAGGTGCTGCTGGCCGCGGCCGGCC
>NZ_JAELTZ010000240.1:0-255 GCF_016429115.1 Aquitalea sp. ASV15
CCGACCCACAGGCCGCCCAGCACAAACAGCACGATAGTCAGCACGCCAAACAGCATGGCCGCAGTGCGGGCACGTTCCGCCATTTTCTCTTCAGTGCGCAGCATCAGGTAGGTGGCACCTTGCAGCAGGATCATGCTGGCCGATACCAGACCACACAGCAGGGCAAACGGGTTGAGCAAGGCCCAGAAGCTGCCTTCGTAGAACACGCGCAGGGTGTCGTCGAAATGGAAAGGCACGCCTTGCAGCAGGTTGCCA
>NZ_JAELTZ010000241.1:0-255 GCF_016429115.1 Aquitalea sp. ASV15
GGGACAGCAGGATGTGTTCGCGGGTTTGCGGCATCGGGCCGTCAGCAGCGGAACATACCAGGATAGCGCCGTCCATCTGGGCTGCACCGGTAATCATGTTCTTAACGTAGTCGGCGTGACCCGGGCAGTCTACGTGAGCGTAGTGACGGGACTCGGTTTCGTATTCTACGTGTGCGGTATTAATGGTAATACCACGAGCCTTTTCTTCCGGCGCGCTGTCGATCTGGGAGTAGTCCTTGGCTTCGCCACCGAACT
>NZ_JAELTZ010000242.1:0-255 GCF_016429115.1 Aquitalea sp. ASV15
AGCGTGATGGCGATGGTCGTCACTACAGCACAGGCTTGCGGCTGCGCCGTCTGGCGGAAAACCTGCTGTTGAACAACACGGTGCATGGAGCGCGGCATGCCGTGCTGCGGCAGTTGGTGGACGAGGTAGGAGAAAGCTGCAATATCACGGCACTGTCAGGCAGCGAAGTCCTGTATCTGGACCGGGTGGAAACGCCGGCCCCATTGCGTTTTTACCTGCATCCTGGCTCTCGCGTGCCAGCACATTGTTCGGCCA
>NZ_JAELTZ010000243.1:0-255 GCF_016429115.1 Aquitalea sp. ASV15
TGGCCGAACAATGTGCTGGCACGCGAGAGCCAGGATGCAGGTAAAAACGCAATGGGGCCGGCGTTTCCACCCGGTCCAGATACAGGACTTCGCTGCCTGACAGTGCCGTGATATTGCAGCTTTCTCCCACCTCGTCCACCAACTGCCGCAGCACGGCATGCCGCGCTCCATGCACCGTGTTGTTCAACAGCAGGTTTTCCGCCAGACGGCGCAGCCGCAAGCCTGTGCTGTAGTGACGACCATCGCCATCACGCT
>NZ_JAELTZ010000244.1:0-254 GCF_016429115.1 Aquitalea sp. ASV15
GTCGGCCTCACTTATCTGGAATGGCGCCGCCGCAGCCTGATGGCCAAGGGCGAAGGCTATGGCACCGACTTGCGCAACGAGCCGGAACAGATCGACACCAGCAATCTGCCCTCGCCCTGGCTGGCCACTGTCTCTTATACACATCTCCGAGCCCACGAGACATTAACAAGGATCGCGTATGCCGTCTTCTGCTTGAAAAGGGGGGGGGGGGGGGGGGGGGGGGGGGGGGGGGGGGGGGGGGGGGGGGGGGGGGG
>NZ_JAELTZ010000034.1:0-44651 GCF_016429115.1 Aquitalea sp. ASV15
GCTGTCGCTTAGCCCGGAAGGGGTGCAGGAGTTTGCCCGTAATATCGCGCACTACCGCGAGCGCATCGTGCTGCGGCCGCAGGAAATTTCCAACCATGCCGAACTGGTGCGCCGTCTGGGTTGTATCGGTATCAACGGCATGGTGGAGGCGGACATGTATGGCAACGTCAATTCCACCCATGTGGCAGGTACCTCCATCATCAACGGCATTGGCGGCTCTGGCGACTTTGCCCGCAACGGCTTCCTGTCCTGCTTTGTTACTCCCAGCACCGCCAAGAACGGGGCGATTTCCTGCATCGTGCCCATGGTCAGCCATGTCGACCACACCGAGCACGACGTCTGCATCATCGTCACCGAACAGGGCCTGGCCGACTTGCGTGGCCTGTCGCCCAAGCAACGCGCGCGGGTGGTGATTGCCAACTGTGCCCACCCGGACTACCGCCCGCTGCTGCAGGATTACTTCGACCGCGCCTGCCGCGACAGCAAGGGCAAGCACACGCCGCATTTGCTGGGCGAGGCACTGTCCTGGCATGAGCGGCTGGTGGAGCAGGGCAGCATGAAGCCCTGAACCCCGCCTGTGTCGGGGATGGTTGGAAACAAAAAGCCCTTGCCGTACCCGGCAAGGGCTTTTTTGACGGAGCGGGAGGTGTGGGCAGGTTTACAGCTCCACCACCTGTTTGCTGCGCAAGGCCTGGGTGATGGCCAGACCAATGCGGGTGGCCTCGGTGGCATCGGCCAGGCTGAGCGCCAAGGCTTGATCGTGCAGCACGGCATCGACAAAGTGCTGGGCTTCACTGACAAAGGCTTCGGCAAAGCGCTGGTAGAAATCCTGCACACATTCGTTGCGCACGCCATGGGCATCGCTGATGTCTACCCGGTTGGCGCGCGGGTTGGCTCCCACGGTCAACCGGCCTGCCGTGGCAAAGATTTCGGTCAGGGTTTCATGGCCATGTGCCTGGGTACGCGAGGCATAAAAGCAGGCCAGCTTGCCATCGGCAAACTCCAGCATGGCCACGCCATTGTCCACATCCCCGCAATCGGCCAGGGCCGGGTGTAGCGCATTGGTGCCAGTGGCCCAGACACGCAAGGGCTTGGGCGAGCCCAGCAGCCAGCGTGCCAGGTCGATATCGTGAATGCTGCAATCCATGAAAATGCCGCCGCTGCTGGGGGCAAACTTCACAAAAAAACCGTTCTCGTCGTTCAAATCGCAGGTTTGCGAGCGCAATAGATAGGCTTGGCCCACCACACCTTGCTGCAGCTTTTCTGCCGCATCCTGATAGCTGGCATCAAAGCGGCGTACAAAACCCACCATCGCCTTGAGCTGCGGGTACTCAGCCGCTACTGCTTCTACTTTCTGGCAATCCTCCACATTCAGGGCCAGCGGTTTTTCGCAAAACACATGCTTACCGGCACGCAGGCAGGCGATGATCTGCTCGGCATGCAGCGCGGTGGGGGTGACCAGAAACACCGCTTGTACCTGTGGCTCTGCCAGCATGGCCTCCAGCGTGTGGTGGCGGTGTACGCCCGGCAGCTGTTCTGCCGCCCAGGCCAGTTCATCATCCAGCGGCGAGCAGGCGGCTACCAGCTTGGCCCCACGAATGCGATCGCGCAGATTGAGCGCATGACGACGGCCCAGCCTACCCAGGCCGACAATGCCGATATTCAGTTCAGACATGACTTCTCCCTGCCCACCGGCAGCTTTGGCGGCGGGCATGTGATAGAGGAAGGGAAGGCTTACAGGCTGATCAGGCGGTTTTCCTGCCAGGAGCGGCTAGCGGCATCGGCCAGCTCCAGCGCCTTGACGCCATCTTCCACCGTGGTGCGCGGGGTGACGCCGCGTTGCACCACCTCAAAGAAGTGCACCATTTCCAGTGCGTAAGCGGCACGGTAGCGTTCCAGGAAAAAGTGTTCCGGCAGATCGGTACTGACCTGCTGTCCGCCATAAGCCGTGACTTCGGTCGGGCGGTGATTACCGGCCTGCAACATGCCCAGGCTGCCCAGCACTTCAAAGCGCTGGTCGTAGCCATAGGCGGCACGGCGGCTGGTGTTGATCTGGCACAGGCGGCCGGAACGGGTGCGGATGGTGACGGCGGTGGTGTCGGCATCACCGGCTGCGCCAATCGCCGGGTCGGTCAGCACGCTGGCGGTGGCCTGCACGCTGACGGCTTCGTCGGCCAGAATCCAGCGGCAGATGTCGAAATCGTGAATCAGCATGTCCTTGAAAATGCCGCCGGAGCGTTTGATGTAGTCCACCGGCGGCGCACCCGGGTCGCGGCTGGTGACCACCAGCACTTCCGGCTGGCCGATTTCCCCGGCCTCGATGCGTGCTTTTACTGCGGCAAAGGTCGGGTCGTAGCGGCGCTGGAAACCGATCAGGCAGGCCACGCCGGCTTCCTTCACTGCCGCAGCGCACTGGCGGGCGCGTTCCAGCGTCAGGTCTACCGGCTTCTCGCAGAAGATGGCCTTGCCACGGGCGGCGGCGCGCAGGATGAGGTCGGCATGGGTGTCGGTACTGGAGGCAATCACCACCGCGCCCACTTCCGGGTCGGCCAGGGCGCTGTCGATGTCAGTCACGCTGGCACCGTACTGGCCCGCCAGCTGCTGTGCCGAAGGCTGATGGGTGTCGACGACATACTTCAGGCGTGCGCCGGGCTGGGCGGCCAGGTTGGCGGCGTGGATCTTGCCGATACGGCCGGCACCGAACAGGGCTACTGCGGTCATTGCTGTCTCCTCATGCGTGTTATTGGCCAACCGTGCTGCAGTTGGTGTGCTTGCAGAACAGTATATATTGGAAAATAATTTCTGAAAATTATTTATTTGGAAATTTTATTTTATTTGGCGCAAATAGAAAAAATGCCACAGTCGCTGTCGGCCACTGTGGCAAGTCCGAGGAAGTGTGCTGCAGAAGCAGGGTTCAGTAGAAGTCGGGGCGTTCCGGCATGTTGATGTCCACCACTGCGCCATTCTGTTGTGCCAGTACGCAGGCATCCGCAGCCACGGCAGCGGCATAGCCATCCCAGGCTGAGGGGCCGGTGAGGGAGCCGGCCTGCACGCCGTTGATGAAGGCTTGCAGTTCCACGTCGTAGGCGGCGATGAAGCGCTGTTTCCAGTCGGTGAGGATGGCGGTGGAATAACTGGCGGCACTGCGCAGCGCTACGCTGGACGGCTCGGGCAGGCTGGCAATGCCGGTCTCGCCGACAATCTGGCACTGGATGTCATAGCCGTACTGGCAGTTGACGAAAATTTCCACATCGATGCGCACGCCGCTGACGGTTTCCAGCAGCACAATCTGCGGGTCGGCCAGATGGGGCAGGGCGTGGCTGCTCTTGCGTGGAAAGACCACCTGGGCCGACACATAGTCTTCATCCAGCAACCAGCGCAACACGTCCAGTTCGTGAATCAGCGTATCGGTAATGGCCATTGGCGTGGTGTAACCTTCGCCCACGGAGGGGTTGCGGTGGGCGCAGTGCAGCATCAGCGGTGCGCCGATGCGTCCCTCGTTCAGTAGCTGTTTGAGCGCACGGTAACCAGCGTCATAGGGCCGCATGAAGCCAACTTGCACCAGCCGTTTGCCGTGGGCACGCTCGGCCTGGACGATACGCATGCAGCCTGCGGCAGTGACCGCCAGCGGTTTTTCGCAGAACACCGGCTTGCCGGCGGCAATGGCATCCAGCACGAATTCTTCATGGCTGGGGCCCCATGAGCTCACCAGCACGGCCTCCACTGCCGGGTCGCGAATCAGTGCCTGGCCGCTGTCATGCACGCTGGCAGCCAGTTGGTATTGCTTGACCGTGGCCTCGGCTTGCAGTGGGTTGATGTCGTGGACGGCGACCACGCGTGCGCCGGACAGGGTCTGGCTGATGCGGCGGATGTGGTCCTGACCGATGGCTCCGCTACCGATGACGCCAATGGCTAAACTCATGTCTGTCTCCTTGTTCTTGCTTGTGGTGTGATGTGCCGGTTTAGCTGGCGAGTTGCTGGCGGATGTAATCCATGCTGTTACGCAGCAGGGTTTCGCTGTCCGGCGCTTCCATGATGTCGTTGGCAAATGGCTCAAACGACACCACCCCCTGATAGCCGCGCGCCAGCAGTTCTTTCAGCTGCGGGATATTGCCCAGCCGGTCGGCACTGCCCACCAGCACGCGGTGGCCGTCGCGCATATCCGTGCTGGCCAGGGTGGTCGATTCCACGCCGGAGATGTGTACCAGCCCGGTCAGTTCCGGAAAGAAAATGTCCTCGCCAGCCAGATGGTGGTGGAAGGTGTCGTGCACCAGGCGGAAATGGCGCTCACCAGCGGCGGCGTAAATGGCGGTGACGGCTTCGGACTTGCGACGCAGCGCACATTCCTCGAAGCCCAGTGCTTCCACCAGGCCGGTGATGCCGTGGTCGTCCAGAATCGGCTTCAACTGCTTGAGCGCATGGATAAGGTCTTGCTGGCGCTGGCTGGCGGTGCGGGTATCGTCACGGCTGTTGAGCGGACACATCACCAGCGCCTCTGCACCACAGTCACGGGCGTAGCTGGCCAGCTGCAGCGCGCGCTGTTGCAGGTCGGCATCGAATACATCAAACGGGTAGAGCGCATTGATGGTGCGGATGGTGATGCCGGCTTCGGCTGCGGCAGCGCGTAGCTGGGCCGCCGGGGTGCCATTGCTGATTTCCACGCCATTCAGATCGTTGCGGATTTCGATATCGCTCACACCCAGTCGGCGGCACATGGCCAGATAGTCGGGAAAGGACAGGCGCGGCGCGCTGATACGGTTGATGGCAAAGCGGATGTTGGGGGCCATGGTGGTCTTTCTGTGAATGAGAGGGACGACTTACTTTTGTTGGTAGTGCTTATCCAGATAGCGCTGCATCTCGCTCAGCATGAAGCGCGACGATTCATCGGCGCGTTCCTCCCAGGCAAACACACAGGAGGACAGCACGCCGTCAAAACCGATCTCGGCCAGGGTGGCGAAGAACACATCCCAGTCGATTTCGCCCTGGCCGATGTCCAGATGCTGATGCACGCGCACATTGGCACCGGGTGGGTTGACGATATAGCGCAGGCCGGATGAGGCCTTGTGATTGAAGGTGTCGGCCACCCGCACATGCGCCAGCACCGGCGCGGCGGCGCGCAGCATGGTGGCCATGTCCTCGCCGTAATAGAAGGTGTGCGGCGCGATATAGGACAGCTTGACATGGTGCGAGCCAATCACCTGCACGATGTCCAGCGCTGGCTGGAAGGTTTCCACCCAGTCTTCCGGATGCGGCTCGATCGACAGTTGCAGTCCTTCGCGCTCGAAAATCGGCAGCAGTTCTTCCATGGAGCGCCAGAATGCGGCTTCGCATTGCTCCGGCGTATTGATGCCGGCACCCAGCCCGACGCAACGTTCCGGCGCTGCGCCCCGGCCAAATTCCGAAATCATGGTGTCGCATTCCAGTTCCACCGCAATTTCAATGGCACGCTTCCAGTATTTCATCGCCGCCTGGCGTTCATCTTCAAACGGGCTGGACCAGCGGTACATCGGTTGCAGCGTGGCCAGGCTGACACCGTGTTGGCGCATGGCCTGCTTGAAACCGGCCAGGCGTTCACTATTGGCACGTGGCATGGCCCACCATTGCAGCAGGTCGGCGCGCGGGGAAAGTTCGATATGGCGGTAGCCCAGCTCCGCCGTCTTGCGGCATAGCTCCGGCAGGCTGAGCTGCCGGTGCATGTACGGGTCCAGCGCAATCTTCATGTCGTCCTCCATTTCTTGTGGTGTTGGCTGATAACCATGTTGCAGTGCACCCAATGCCAAACGGCTAGGTCATCGTGGTAAAAGGGCTGCAGCGTGGTAGCGCTGGAGGCAATCTAGGGGAAGCGAGACAGGGTTTCAGTTGCTGATTTGACGATAAATCGTCAATGTGGGCCGATTGGCACACCGCAGGAAGCCAGAGGTAATACGCATGACCCAGCCGCCACGTCGCAAGAAAACTGCCCGCTTTGTTGAAATTGCCGCCCAGGCCGGGGTGAGCGTGGCCACGGTGGACCGGGTGTTGAACGAACGTGGCAGCGTGTCGGCCCAGGCCCGCGCCAAGGTGGTGGCCGCCGCGCGTGAGCTGGCCGTGCCACGGCTGTTGCCGGATACCCGCCACGGCCTGATCCATATCGACATCCTGCTGCCGGACAACCACTCCCCCTTTTTCCGGCGGCTACGGCAGGCCTTGCAAGCGGCACTGCCCATGCTGGACCGACGGGTGGTGGTGCATCAGCAGACGCTGGGGGAAAAGGATGAAGCCGGCATGGTGCGCGCCTTGCGGCCCCGGCCTTACCCCCGGCAGGGGTTGATTGTGGCGGCACCGGATACCCCGGCCGTGCAGCAGGCCTTGCAAGCCGCCATCCAGCGCGGCGAGCAGGTGGCGCTGGTGGTCAGCAATGTGGCCGCTCTGCCGCAGGCTCGTTATGTGGGCATAGACAACCATGCCGCCGGGCGGACTGCCGGCTGGCTGCTGGGCCGCCTGTGCCAGCAAGCGGGCCGGGTATTGCTGCTGTCCAGCCGGCCGGACTACCGTGGCCATCTGGAGCGTGCCAGCGGTTGTGCCGAGGTGCTGGCACAACGCTTTCCCCATTTGCAGTGTGATCAGGTGGCGACCGCCACCCATGACGATGCCGACCGTTGCTATGCCGCGGTCAGCCATGCTTTCAAACAGGGCCGTCCGATTGCCGGCATCTACAACAGCGGGGCCGGTTCACCCGGCATTGAGGCTGCGCTGCGCCGCTATGCCATCCACGACAAGGTGTGCTGGGTAACGCACGAGCTGTCGGACGACCACCGCCATTATCTGCAACAGGGGCTGCTGGACGTGGTGATTGATCAGGACCCGGATGGCCAGGCCATCAAGGCCCTGCAACATGTGCTGGCGGCGCTGGAGGTGCTGCCGCCGGGAGGAGAAAGCGGAGCGGCTGAATTCCGCCTGTATCTGGCAGAGAACATGTCGGCCTCGCCCTATCTGTCAGCCTGAGCAGGCGGTGTTTGTGTTGCGGAAAATGTTTTTCAAAATAAAATTAAAATGAAAAATAATTTGCAATAATCCGGAAATCTTATATCGTAGTGGCAGGCTGTTCCTTACTCTCGATCACGTCATGCTGGCACCGCCCGGTCAGCTGGCCTCATCGCCCCCTGGAGAATGGATGTGAAAACCGTACGTCTCACCGTGGCCCAGGCGCTGGTGCGCTATCTGGCCGCGCAGTTTGTCACCCAGCCGGATGGCCGCCGCGAGCGGCTGTTTGGTGGCGTGTGGGCTATTTTCGGCCACGGCAATGTGGCCGGCCTGGGCGAAGCCTTGCAGGCGGCGCAGGATGTGCTGCCCACCTTGCGTGCCCACAACGAACAGGGCATGGCCTTGGCTGCCACCGCTTATGCCAAGGCACACTTTCGCCGCCGCATGATGGCTATCAGCACTTCCATTGGCCCCGGTTGTACCAATCTGGTTACCGCTGCGGCGGTGGCCCATGTCAATCGCCTGCCCATGCTGTTGCTGCCGGGCGATGTGTTCATCTCGCGCGCGCCGGACCCGGTGCTGCAACAAGTGGAAGATTTTCAGGATGGCGGTGTATCGGCGGTGGATTGCCTGCGGCCGGTATCGCGCTACTTCGACCGCATTGTGGTGCCGTCCCAGTTACTGACCGCCTTGCCGCGTGCGATTGCTACCCTTACCGATCCGGCGCAGTGCGGCCCGGTGACACTGGCCCTGCCGCAGGATGTGCAGGCGCAGGCCTTTGACTGGCCGGAAGCTTTCTTTGCCGAGCGTGATATCCACTTCCGTCAGCCACCGCCCGAACCTGCCGAGCTGGCGGCTCTGGCCAGCTTGCTGCGCCAGGCCAAGCGCCCGCTCATCGTCTGTGGTGGCGGGGTGCTGTACAGCGTTGGCGGTGTGGAGGCACTGAAAAGTTTTGTTGAAAACCATGGCATTCCGGTTGGCGAGAGCCAGGCGGGCAAAGGGGCATTGGCATGGGATCACCCGCTGCTGGCCGGTTCCATCGGCGTCACCGGTTCCCCGGCGGCCAACGAGCTGGCCGCGCAAGCCGACCTGGTGCTGGCGGTGGGCAGTCGTTTGCAGGACTTCACCACCGGCTCGCATGCGCTGTATGCCCAGGCCACCTTGTTGTCCATCAATGTGAATGGTTTTGATGCCATCAAATGGGGGGGCCACAGCCTGCAATGTGATGCCGCCGTCGGGCTGGCCGTGCTGAGTGCAGCGCTGGAAGGCTGGCAGGCCGATGCCGACTGGACCGCGCACAGCCAGCGACTGTGCAATGGCTGGCGCCGTCAGGTGGACGAGATTGTGCGCAGCCCGCGTGCCAGCCTGCCCACCTATGCCGAGGCCATCGGTGCAGTACAGGCGTCGGCGGCGGATTCGGCTGAGCGAGACATCGTGGTGTGCGCTGCCGGTACGCTGCCGGCCGAGCTGCACAAGTTGTGGCGCACCAGTACGCCCGGTGGTTATCACATGGAGTACGGCTTTTCCTGCATGGGTTATGAAGTGGCCGGTGGCCTGGGGGTGAAGATGGCCCGCCCGGAGCGCGAAGTCATCGTGATGGTGGGCGATGGCAGTTACCTCATGCTGAACAATGAGCTGGCCACTTCGGTGATGCTGGGGCACAAAATCATCGTGGTACTGCTGGACAATGCCGGCTATGCCTGCATCAACCGCTTGCAGCAGGCCTGCGGCGGTGCGCCTTTCAACAATATGCTGGCCGATTGCCTGCATGGCGAACACGGTATCCCGCAGATCGACTTTGCCCAGAATGCCCGCTCCCTGGGGGCCGAGGCCGAAACCGTCGGCTCGGTGGCCGAGCTGCTGGCCGCCATGGTGCGTGCTCGCGCCGCCAGCCGCAGTTACCTGATTCAGCTGCGTATTGATGGGCCGCAATGCACGCCGGAAGGCGGTAGCTGGTGGGAGGTGGGTATTCCGGAGGTCTCCGAGCGCGAAGCGGTACGTAGCGCCCGTGCCGACTACGAACAAGCCCGCTTGCGTCAGCGGCTGTAGCACAGCCATTACACATACATATATAAGGAGTGAGACAGTGCAGCAATTTGATGTGCGCATCGGCATCAACCCGATTTCCTGGAGCAACGACGACCTGCCGCAGCTGGGCGGGCATATCCCGCTGGAAACCTGCCTGCAAGAAGGCGCAGAAATCGGTTACGCCGGTTTCGAGCTGGGCAACAAGTTTCCCAAGGACCCGCAGGCATTGCGCGACAAAATGGCCGAATACGGCGTGGCGGTGGTGTCTGGCTGGCATTCCGGCCATCTGGCAACCGGCACGGTGGAGCAGGAAATAGCCGCAGCCACTGCCCACGTGGACAAGCTGCTGTTCAATGGCTGCCAAGTGCTGGTGTATGGCGAAGTCGCGGACTCGGTGCAGGGACAGCAGCAGACACCGTTATCGCAACGGCCACGCTTTGCCAGCCAACAGCAGTGGCAGGATTACGCGGCACGGCTGGACGCCTTTGGCAGCTGGCTGAAGGGCAAGGGCATCACCCTGGCCTACCACCACCACATGGGGGCGTATTGCGAAACCAGTGCCGACCTGGACTCGCTGATGTCAATGACCGGGCCGGATGTCGGCCTGCTGTTTGATACCGGCCACATCACTTTTGCCGGGGGCGATGCCTATGTCGAGCTGCTCAAGCATGTCGACCGGGTGGTGCATGTGCATTGCAAGGATGTACGGCGGGCGGTGATGCAACAGGCCAGGGCGGAAAACTGGAGCTTTCTGGACGCCGTGCTCAAGGGCGTGTTTACCGTACCGGGCGACGGCATGATCGACTTCGCCCCCATCCTGGCCACCTTGCAGCGCCATGGTTATCGGGGCTGGCTGGTGGTGGAGGCCGAGCAGGACCCGGCGCTGGCACCCAGCTATGAATATGCCAAGAAGGGTTACGACTATCTGGCGGCCTTGTGTGCCAGCCTGCGCCAGCCGGTGGTTGCCTGAAAACCCCGTGTTGCCGGTAAAGCTGGCAGCAGTGTCAGTAGCCATGCCCTATCGGCATGGCTTTTTCATTTTTCACTAGCGCACGCTGTCTTTTTTGAAGAAAAAACCATTTGAATCAGCTGGATAGGGCGTTTCCAGCAGGGTAAGACCGGGCTGCCTGATCACTGTGTTGCCGCTGTTGTTGGCAAAATATAGAAAAACATTTCTAAGTGCGGTGCAGCATGAAATTTTATTTGCAATATTGATGCGGCTCACTTATCTTAGCTGCACGACAACACGATATGCGCTTCGCATTGCACTGCAACATGAGCGGTCGGCGGCATGTCGGGATCGAACCCACACCATAAGGACAGGAGACGCATCAATGAAACGCATCACCAAGCTTGCTGGTTCCGCAGTGTTCTTTTCCCTCACCATGCTGGCCATGCCGGCATCCGCCGCCAAACTGGGCGTGACCATGTCCGCCTTTGACGACAACTTCCTCACCGTGCTGCGCAACAACATGAAAACCTATGCCGGCACCCAGAAGGGCGTGGACATCCAGTTTGAAGATGCGCAAAACGATGTCGGTCGCCAGCTCAGCCAGGTACAAAACTTCATTGCCCAGAAAGTGGACGCCATCATCGTCAATGTGGTGGATACCGATGCCACCCCGAAAATCACCAAACTGGCGCAAAGCGCCGGCATTCCGCTGGTGTACGTAAACCGCATGCCAGCTGACAAGACCCTGCCTGCCAAGGTGGCCTTTGTCGGTTCCAACGAGGCCGAATCCGGCACCGTGCAGATGAAAGAGGTGTGCCGCCTGATGAAGGGCAAGGGCAATATCGTGGTGATGATGGGTGACCTGGCCAACCAGGCCGCACGTCAGCGAACCAAGGATGTGGAAGAGGTGATTGCCAAGGCGCCGTGTAACGGTATCAAGATTGTGGAAAAGCAGACCGCCAAATGGTCGCGCACCGATGGCCGTGACCTGATGATGAACTGGCTGAGCGCCGGCCTGCAGTTTGACGCCGTGGTGTCCAATAACGACGAAATGGCACTGGGTGCCATTCAGGCACTCAAGTCTGCCAAGCGTCTGGACAAAACCATCGTGGCTGGCGTGGATGCCACCCAGGATGCCCTCACCGCCATGAAGAACGGCGAGCTGAAAGTCACTGTGTTCCAGAATGCCGCCGGTCAGGGCAAGGGCGCGGTGGATACCGCTCTGAAGCTGTCGCGTGGCGAGAAGCTGCCGTCCATGATCTGGGTACCGTTTGAACTGGTCACCCCGGCCAATCTGAAGAACTACCAGTCGCGCAACTAATGCTGAAGCGGGCAGCCCGGTAGCGGGCTGCCCGGTACTCAAGGAGGAGAGCAAGCCATGTTGAGCCTGGCCCCGGAAAAACCGCAGGCAGCTACAGCGTCCCACCCGCCCGTGGAGCGTGAAACGCTGTTGATTGAAGTGGAAGGCGTGCGCAAGGCCTTTCCCGGTGTGGTAGCGCTGGATGATGTGTCCTTCCGCCTGCGCGCCGGAACCGTGCATGCGCTGATGGGCGAAAACGGCGCCGGCAAGTCCACGCTGATGAAAATCCTGGCCGGGGTATATATCCCGGACAAGGGCGTGTACCGCCTGCACGGCCGCGACATCGCACTGACTTCGCCACTGGATGCCCTGGAAAACGGCATCGCCATGATTCATCAGGAACTCAACCTGATGCCCTTCATGAGCATTGCCGAAAACATCTGGATCCGCCGCGAGCCGCTGAACCGCTTCGGCCTGATCGACCACGCCAGAATGTACCAGATGACCCGCGAGCTGTTTGCCCAACTGTCCATCGAGCTGGACCCCGAGGCCAAGGTGGCCAGCCTGAGCATTTCCAGCCGCCAGATGGTGGAGATCGCCCGCGCGGTGTCGTACAACTCCGACGTGCTGATCATGGACGAACCCACGTCTGCACTGACCGAGCACGAAGTCGCCCATTTGTTCCGCATCGTGCGCATGCTGCGCGAGCAGGGCAAGGGCATCATCTACATCACCCACAAGATGAACGAGTTGTTCGAGATTGCCGACGAGGTATCGGTATTCCGCGATGGCCATTTCATCGGCTGCAAGCGGGTGGAGCAGCTGACTCATGATGAAGTGATCCGCATGATGGTGGGGCGCGAAATCACCGAGATGTTCCCCAAAACCATCGTGCCGATTGGCGAGGTGGCGCTGGAAGTGGAGCAGCTCACCCTGGATGGCGTGTTCCGTGATGTGACATTTAGTGTCCGCCAGGGGGAAATCCTCGGCGTGGCGGGGCTGATCGGCTCCGGCCGCAGCAATGTGGCGGAAACCCTGTTTGGCGTCAGCCCGGCCAGTAGCGGCCAGATCCGCATCAATGGCCAGGCAGTGACGGTGGACTCCCCGCGCACCGCCATGCAGCACGGCATGGCCTTTCTGACTGAAGACCGCAAGGACACCGGCTGTTTTCTCAACCTGAGCATTCAGGAAAACATGCAGATTTCGGTACTGGGTGGCGACAACCTCAAGGCCGGTTTTGTCCGTCAGCAGGCGCTGGACGCCATGTGCGAAGCCATGTCCGGCACGCTGCGGGTGAAAACGCCGAATCTGGACGAACGCATCGAAAACCTGTCCGGTGGCAACCAGCAAAAAGTGCTGATTGGCCGCTGGCTGCTGACCAAGCCGAAAATACTGATTCTGGATGAACCCACCCGCGGCATCGACGTGGGCGCCAAGGCCGAAATCCACAAGCTGATCTGCAAGCTGGCCGGGCAGGGTGTGGCGGTCATCATGATTTCGTCCGAGCTGCCCGAGGTACTGGGCATGAGCGACCGCATCATGGTGATGCACGAGGGCAGGGTGACCGGCATTGTCGACCGTGCCGACGCCACCCAGGTCAGCATCATGACACTGGCTGCCGGCTGACACTGCCGCAAGCCAGGCAAAGCACAATAACAGCAGGAGAAGACGAGATGGCAATCAGCAATACGCAGCCGCTGGACAAGGCAGCAAAATCCGGCGCATTTGGCTTCAGGATTCCCGCCGAAGCACGCATCTTCATGGTGCTGTTGGGCGTGGCCCTGATATTCGAACTGTTGGGCTGGATTTTCGTCGGCCAAAGCTTCATCGCCAACAAGGAAAGACTGATCGTGATGGTGCTGCAGGTGTCGGTGATCGGCATCATCGCGGTGGGCGTCACCCAGATCATCATCATGGGCGGCATCGACCTCTCATCCGGCTCGGTGGTGGCACTCACCGCCATGGTGTCGGCCAGCCTGGCACAGACTTCGGACTTTGCCCGCGCGGTGTTCCCTTCGCTCACCGACCTGCCGGTGATTGCACCACTGGTGGCCGGTTTGCTGGTGGGGCTGGTGTGCGGCCTGATCAACGGTGCGGTGATTGCCCGCACAGCCATTCCGCCCTTCATCGCCACACTGGGCATGATGGTCACCGCACGCGGCCTGGCCAAGTGGTACACCAAGGGTGAGCCCATCAGCATGCTGTCCGATAACTATGCGGCTATCGGTGCCGGCATCAACCCCATCATCATCTTCCTGCTGACGGCGCTGGTGTTCCACATCGTGCTCAGCTACACCCGTTACGGTAAATACACTTATGCCATTGGTGCCAACCGTGCCGCTGCGCGCGTGGCCGGCATCAATGTCAACCGCCACCTGATTCTGGTGTACACCGTGGCCGGCCTGCTGTCCGGTCTGGCCGGCGTGGTGACCTCGGCAAGGGCGGTGTCCGGTCAGGCTGGCATGGGCATGATGTACGAGCTGGATGCCATTGCTGCCGCAGTGATTGGCGGCACCTCGCTCAATGGCGGTCTGGGCAAGATTACCGGCACGGTGATTGGTGCGCTGATTCTGGGCACCATGACCTCCGGCTTCACCTTCCTGCGTATCGACGCTTATTACCAGGAAATCGTCAAAGGCATCATCATTGTGGTGGCCGTGGTGGCGGACCAGTACCGCCAGCGCAATCGCCGCAGCTGATACCCTGGCATCACACAGCGGGTGTGGCAACAGTTAAACTGTCGCCGGAGTCACACCCGGCTGTCCTGATGCGGCATGACAATGCGGCAGGAATCTCTCAGCAGGGTGTTGATCGGGAAGGTGCGCCTTCCCGTTTTTTCATTGTTGCGGAAACGTGTTGTGCGCCCGAATCCAGTTGTGAGAGTAGATCAAGCTGTACGTCCCGGACTGGCAGAAGCCACGCTGGTGCTGGTTACCCTGATTGCCGGTTTTGGCTGGCTGTGTTCCAAGGAAGTCTTGCGCGGCATGCCCCCCTTGTTGTTTCTGGGAGTGCGCTTTGGCAGTGCCGGTGTGGTGCTGGCCTTGCTGGCGCGCTGGCGTTCCCAGCCATTGCCTTGGCGTTTGCCTGCCAGCAGCTGGTGGAGTGCGCTGATGCTGGCCTTGGCCATGGTGCTGTGGATGTTGGCCTTGCAGCAAAGCAACAACCTGGGCGTGGGTGCCTTCATCGGCAGCCTGGGGGTGGTGCTGGCACCAGTGCTGGCGCGGCTGATGTTTGGCACCGTGCTGCTGGCGCAAACCTTGTGGGCGATGCCGCTGGCAGCGCTGGGCGTGGCGGCCATGGCCTTGCATGGTGGCTGGCAGCTGGGTGCGGCCGACAGCCTGTTTCTGGCTTCGGCCGTGGCGATGTCGATATTTCTCAATCTGAACGGCAGGGCAGGGGCGAAGGCTCCGGCATTGAGCCTGACCGCCTTGCAGCTGCTGCTGGCCGGAGTGGCCGGTTTGGTCGGCAGTGTACTGGTGGAACACTGGCCATCCCGACTAAGCGGCGGGGTGACGGCCTGGCTGCTGGTGAGTATCCTGCTGGCCACCTGTGGCCGCTTCTTCCTGCAAGGCTGGGCACAGGCGCGGGTGCCAATGCAGCGTTCCGCTTTCATCCTGCTGCTGGAGCCGGTATGGACGGCCTTGCTGGCCTGGTGGTGGTTTGGCAGCAGCATGAGCGCCAGTCAGCTGACCGGCGCGGGACTGATCATGTCGTCCTTGCTGATCAGTCGTCGTAAGCCCCGGCGTCGCGGGTCTCTTCAATCACCAGTTCCAGCCGGTAAGACAGGGCAATGAACAAGGCCTGACACAGGCTGATGGTGCTGGTGAGTGAGCGGAAGGAAAACGCGGTTCCCTCTTTTACCGTCAGCACCGCATCGGCATTGCGTGCCAGCGGGCTCAACTGGCTGTCGGTAATCACCAGCTGCTTTGCCTTGTTTTGTCCGGCCACGCGTGCGCAGTAGCGGGTTTCCTTGCCATAAGGCTGGAAGCTGATGGCAATCATCAGGTCGTTTTCACGGATGCTGCGGATCTGGTCGTGGTACATGCCGCCCAGGCCCGAAACCAGATGCACCCGCTTGGCCGTGTGTTGCAAGGCATAGCTGATATAGCTGGCAATCGGAAACATGCGCCGCACCGCCACCACATAGATATTATCTGCCTTCACCAGCAATTCCACCGCCTTGTCGATGGCCGCCGGGTCCAGCGCTTGCGACAACTCGTCCAGCCCTTGCTGGCAGGCAGCAATGAAGTTCTGCGTCACCTGGGTGTTGCTCAGCGGCGTGTCCTGCGTGGCAATCACGCTGCGGATGCGCTTCTGGTAATTGTTGACATTGCCACCTGCCGGGGCAAAGGCATCGCGGAACACCGTCTGCATGTCGGAAAAGCCGCTGAAGCCAAAGCGCTGGGCAAAACGCACGATGGCGGAAGGTTGCACCTCGCAGGCCTGGGCAATGTCGGTAATGCGCTCCAGCACCAGCGTCTGGCGGTGTTCTTCTACGTATTTGGCAATGACTTTCAGCTGCTTGCTCAGGTCTTCGTATTCCTCGGCAATGCGTTGCATCAGCTGATCGGCGCTTATTTCCTTGGTCATGGGGCGTGGTTTCATCAATCCGGATGGGCATATTTTAGTGTGAAACCGCTGCGCTACAAAAACATTTTTCGGAAAATATTTTCTATTAGAAAATAAATACGAAAAAAAAGTTGCATTCATCAGGCCGGCGATTTATGCTGGACTTCACCGATATGGCTGACGGCGCACTTCCCCGGGCGGGTGGAGGCGGGCCGCAGCGGCGGACAGTCACTCAAACGAGACAAAGAATGCACATCATGCAAAACACCACCCATTTTGCTGCCGACCGACCGCTGGACCTGATCTGCCTGGGCAGACTGGCCATCGACTTGTATGCCCGCCAACTGGGAGCCCGGCTGGAAGACGCCAGCAGCTTTGCCCGCTATCTGGGCGGCTCCTCTGCCAACATCGCTTTCGGTACTGCCCGCCTCGGCCTGAAGTCCGCCATGCTGTCACGCGTGGGCGACGAACACATGGGCCGCTACCTGCTGGACACCCTGACAGCGGAAGGCTGTGATGTCAGCCAGGTGAAGGTGGACCCGGAGCGGCTTACCGCGCTGGTGCTGCTGGGCATCAAGGACCGCGATACCTTCCCTCTGCTGTTTTACCGCGAGAACTGTGCCGACATGGCGCTGGAAGAAGCGGATATCAATGAAGACTTCATTGCCTCCAGCAAGGCGCTGCTGATTACCGGCACCCACTTTTCCACTGCCAAGGTAAATGCCGCCAGCCGCAAGGCGCTGGTGCTGGCACGAAAGCATGATGTGCGCACCGTGCTGGATATCGACTACCGCCCGGTGCTGTGGGGCATTACCGGCCGTGGCAATGGCGAAGAGCGCTATATCGCCAGCGACGGGGTGACCGCCCATTTGCAATCGGTACTGCCGCTGTTTGACCTGATTGTCGGGACTGAAGAAGAAATCAATATCGCCGGAGGCTCGGACGATTTGCTGACCAGCCTGGCCACCGTGCGCCAGCTGGCTCCGCAGGCCACGCTGGTGGTGAAGCGTGGCCCGCTGGGCTGCGCGGTGATTCCGGGTGCCATCCCGGCGCGCATCGAGGATGCGTTTTCGGTCAAGGGCGCGCAGGTGGAAGTGATGAATGTACTGGGCGCAGGTGATGCCTTTCTGTCCGGCTTCCTGTCCGGCTGGCTGCATGGCCGCGACTACGGCTGGTGCTGCACCCGCGCCAATGCCTGCGGTGCGCTGGTGGTGTCGCGCCATGGTTGCTCGCCGGCCATGCCCACCCCGGCCGAACTGGATTATTTCCTCGGTCTGGAACAGACACCGCTGCGACCGGGTGACGACGCCACGCTCAGCCGCTTGCACCGGGTCAGTATCAAGCGCAAGCAGTGGGATGACCTGTGCGTGTTTGCCTTCGATCACCGCAACCAGTTTTTCGAGCTGGCGCGGCAAAGCGGGGCGGACGAGGCGCGCATTTCCGTGCTCAAGCGCCTGTTGGTGGAGGCCGTGGCGCAAACCGAAAGCGCGCTGCAACTGCAAGGCCATATCGGCATTCTGGTGGACGACCGCTACGGCGAAGACGCCATGTATTCCGCCACCGGTCGTGGCTGGTGGATAGGCCGTCCGGTGGAGTTGCCCGGCTCCAACCCGCTGGAATTCGACCGTGGCCGCACCGCCACCGCCCGGTTGGAAAGCTGGCCGCAGGAACACATCATCAAATGTCTGGTGCAATACCACCCGGACGACACGCTGGAAAACCGGCTGGAGCAGGAAGCCCAGGTGCGCGCTATCTACGAAGCCGCTCAACTGAGCGGACATGAGCTGCTGCTGGAAGTGATTCCGTCGAAAAAGCTGCCGCAACAGCCGGACACCGTACTGCGCGCGCTCAAGCGCTTCTACAACCTGGGCATCTACCCGGAGTGGTGGAAGCTGGAATCCATGTCGGCCACACAATGGCAGGCGGTGGACGCGCTGCTGGCCGAGCGTGACCCCTATTGCCGTGGCGTGGTGCTGCTGGGCTTGCATGCTTCGCTGGATGTACTGCGTCAGGGTTTTGCCGATGCGGCTGCCAGCAGCAGCTGCCGTGGTTTCATGGTGGGACGCACGCTGTTCCACGAACCGTCACAACGCTGGCTGGCCGGCGAACTGGACGACGCCGGGCTGATTGCAGCCGCCCGTGGCAATTTTGAAACCCTGATCGACATCTGGCGCAGCCGTCGCCAGCCGCGCTGAGCACCCGGGAGAACAATAATGAGCAAGCCATTCAAGGTAAAAATCGGCATCAACCCCATTTCATGGTGCAATGACGACCTGCCCTCGCTGGGCGGGGAAGTCACGCTGGACACCATTTTGCGCGAAGGTGCGCGCATCGGTTATCAGGGCTTCGAGCTGGGCAACAAGTTTCCGCGCGACCCGCAAGCGCTGGCGGCGGTATTGCAGCCCTACGGCGTGGAGTGCGTGTCAGGTTGGCATTCCGGTTATCTGGCGGAAAGCAGCGTGGAGGAGGAAATCCGCCGCGTGGAGCCACACCTGCAACTGCTGGTGCAAAACGGCTGCAAGGTGATGGTGTATGGCGAAGTGGCCAGTGCCATCCAGGGCCAGCCCCAGCCCTTGTACAAGCGCCCGCGTTTTACCAGCCAGCAGCAGTGGCTGGCCTATGGCGCGCGGCTCAACGAATTTGCCCGCCATCTGCAATCCCGCGGCATCACCCTGGCCTACCACCACCACATGGGAGCCTATGTGGAAACCGCGCAGGACATCGACCAGCTGATGGCTGTCACCGGCCCGGAAGTCGGCCTGCTGTTTGATACCGGCCACATCACCTTTGCCGGTGGCGATGCGCTGGCAGTGCTGAACAAGCATATTGCCCGCGTGGTGCATGTGCATTGCAAGGATGTGCGCCCGCAAGTGGTGAAGCAGGCGTGGAACGGCAACTGGAGCTTTTTGCAGGCGGTGATCAATGGTGCGTTTACCGTGCCGGGCGATGGCTGCATCGACTTTGCCGCCATTTTGCATGCTCTGGCGGTTCACGGTTATCAGGGCTGGCTGGTGGTGGAGGCCGAGCAGGACCCGGTCGTCGCGCCCAGCTATGAATACGCCGACAAGGGCTACCGTACCCTGTCGTCGCTGGTGGCGGCCATCAATCAGCAGGAAAGGAATGTGGCATGAGCTTGTTGGTCAAGGCAGGCAAGGGGCGCGAGATTGCCGACATCACCCCGCAAAGTGCCGGTTGGCAGCATGTGGGTTTCCGCGCGGTGCGGCTGGACGTGGGCGAACAGGAAAGCTGGCAGGATGCCGGGCGCGAATGCTGTCTGGTCGTGTTGACCGGCAAGGTGGCGGTGCAAGCGGGTGCGCAGTACTGGGACAGCCTGGGCGAGCGCAGCAGCGTGTTCGACGACCAAGCCCCGTGGGCGGTGTATGTTCCGGCGGGAGAGCCGCTTACCATCACCGCACTGACCCCGGCCGAAGTGGCCTTGTGCTCGGCACCCGGCCAGCCTGGCCGCGAGGTACGGCTGATTGCACCTGCCAGCATGCAGCGAAGCGTGCGCGGCAAGGGGGCCAACACTCGCTATGTGACGGACATCCTGCCGCAAACGGAGCCTGCGGATAGCTTGCTGGTGGTGGAAGTCATCACCCCGTCCGGCCATTCTTCCAGCTACCCGCCGCACAAGCACGATCTGGACAATCTGCCAGCGGAAAGCGCACTGGAAGAAACCTATTACCACCGCATCGATCCGCCGCAGGGCTTTGCCTTTCAGCGGGTCTACACCGACGACCGCAGCCTGGACGAATCCCACGCCGTGGAAAACCACGACGTGATGATGGTGCCGCGCGGCTACCACCCGGTGTGCGTGCCTTATGGCTACCAGTCCTATTACCTCAACGTGATGGCCGGGCCCAAGCGCCAGTGGCATTTCCACAACGACCCGCAGCACGAATGGCTGCTGCAACTGCCTGACTAAAGCCATGGCGCCGGGCTGCCCTGGTCCGGCGCTGGTCGTCACATTCCCGCTCATTATCCATTTGATGCCCACCGCTCAAGGGCAGGTCCCCGGCTTGCCCGCAGCAAGGAGAAACCATGTTGCAGATTCCGCATTTCATCAATGGCCAGCGTACTGCTGGTGTGGCACAGCGTTACAGTGCCGTGTTCAACCCGGCATTGGGACGTCCGCAGGCCGAAGTGGCCCTGGCCGAGCCGCAGGATGTAGCCGCCGCCGTGGCAGCCGCTCACGCAGCTTTTCCGGCTTGGGCGGCACTGTCCCCGCTCAAGCGCTCGCGCATCCTGTTCCGCTTCAAGAGCATTCTGGAAGAACGCCAGCGCGAACTGGCGGCGGTGATTTCCAGCGAACATGGCAAGGTGGAGTCCGACGCACAGGGCGAAGTACAGCGCGGGCTGGAAGTGGTGGAGTTTGCCTGCGGCATTCCGCAACTGCTCAAGGGCGAATACACCGAGCAGGTGGCCACCGGCGTGGATGCCTGGACCATGCGCCAGCCGCTGGGCGTGGTGGCGGGCATTACACCGTTCAACTTTCCGGCCATGGTGCCGATGTGGATGTTCCCGGTGGCGCTGGCCTGCGGTAATACCTTCATCCTCAAACCCTCCGAGCGCGACCCGTCCGCTCCCTTGTTGATTGCCGAGTGGCTGAAAGAGGCTGGCTTGCCGGATGGCGTGTTCAATGTGCTGCAAGGCGACAAGCTGGCGGTGGATGGCCTGCTTACCCATCCGGATGTGGCTGCAGTCAGCTTTGTCGGCTCTACCCCGATTGCCCGCTATATCTATGAAACCGGTGCCGCGCATGGCAAGCGGGTGCAGGCGCTGGGCGGGGCCAAGAACCACATGGTGGTGCTGCCGGATGCCGATCTGGACATGACCATCGAAGCGCTGATGGGCGCGGCCTATGGTTCGGCCGGTGAGCGCTGTATGGCCATTTCCGTGGCCGTGGCCGTGGGCGATGTGGCGGACACACTGGTGGCGCGGCTGGCCGAGCGTACCCGCCAGTTGCGCATCAATGCCGGCACCGACCCCAAGGCCGAAATGGGCCCGCTGGTCACGCGCCAGCATCTGGATAAAGTGACTGCTTACATCGCGCAGGGCGTGGCGGAAGGGGCCACATTGGTGGTGGATGGCCGTGGGCTGGTAGTACCCGGTTGCGAGGAAGGCTTCTTCATCGGCGGCACGCTGTTCGATCACGTCACCCCGGAGATGACCATCTATCAGGAAGAAATCTTCGGCCCGGTGCTGGCCGTGGTGCGGGTAGACAGTCTGGACGCGGCAGTCCGGCTGATCAACCAGCATGCCTATGGCAATGGTACGGCCATCTTTACCCGCAACGGCGGTGCCGCGCGCGAGTTTGCCCATCGCATCCAGGTGGGCATGGTGGGCATCAATGTGCCGATTCCGGTACCCATGGCCTTCCACAGCTTTGGTGGCTGGAAAGCCTCGCTGTTTGGCGACCATCACATGCACGGCCCGGAAGGGGTGCGTTTTTACACCCGCATGAAGGCCATTACCAGTCGCTGGCCGGCCGGGCAGGTGCAAAGCGCAGAATTCGCCATGCCGACGCTGGGCTAGGCCGGGTCAGCGTACTACCCCTCATCCACAGTGGGACTTCCGGGGCAGCTCAGGCTGCCTGTTTTTTTACTCTGCATCATGCAACAGGCCCGCCCTCATTCACTGAGGGCGGGCCTGGCATGCCGGTAAGCGTTTTCTTGTCAACGGCCCTTACTGCGCGGCGGGGGCCAGCAGCGGGGTATAGCCCAGATTACGCAGCTTGGCCATGGCTTCGTCAGCCTCGGCGCGCGTCTTGAACGGGCCGAGCTGGACGCGGGTTTCCGTGTGCGCTTCTATGCCCTTGGCCTTGAGTTCCTTCACCAGCTTTTCCGCGTTGCCCATGCTGGAAAACAGCCCCAGCTGCAGCTTGTAACCCAGCGAGCTGCCTTCGGGCTTGGCTTTGACCACGGCGGGTGCAGGCGGCGGAGTGCTCACGCTGTTGTCGCTGTCGGGAACACTGCGTACTGGCTGTGGGGCAGGGGCGGCCTTGGTGGGAGCACTGTGGGTGGTGACCGCAGCCACGGGTGCTGTGGCCGGGGGCGGGGCCGCAGGGGCTGTGGCTGCCGCAGCAGGTTTGCCAGCTGGTTTGGCGGCGGCATGGACAGCCGGTGGGCTGACCGGTTTGCTGCTGGCAACCGCCGGGGTCTTGCTGATATCCGGGGTTTGCGGCGGTGTTGCCGTTGGCGCCGCGGGCGAGGGCGAGCTGCCGGCATCGGTTTGCGGGGCGCTGGCCTCTTCGGCCGGCGCACTGCTCTGCGCGACGGGCTCTGCTGCTTGCTCCAGTGCCGGGGCCGAACTGGGGTTGACGATCTTGCCGGAGCTGCCCGCTGGTGTGGTGGCGGTCATTTCCACCTTGGGTTTTTTCATGCTGTCCAGCACGGGGATGGCCGCCAGCGCCACGGCAACCAGGCCGCCGGCAATCGCCAGCCGCTTTTTCAGCTTGCTGTTGAGATCTTTTTCATCCGGAGCCGAGCCGGGGTCTTGCCCTTGATTTTGTTCTGTCATGGCCTTGAATTTTTATGCAGCAGAGGCTTGAAAAGGCTGGTAAAATATCGGGTTCCTCAGAATTGCGTAACCCGAGTGGCTGAGCTACAGCCTAGTTTAGCCACTTGTTCTGTTATTTGGGAGTATTTGGGAGATTTTTATGGCAATTGAACGTACCCTGTCCATCGTTAAGCCGGATGCCGTAGCCAAGAATGTTATCGGCAAGATCTACGACCGTTTCGAATCCGCCGGTCTGAAAATTGTTGCAGCCAAGCTGAAGCAACTGTCCCGCGCCGAAGCCGAAGGCTTCTACGCCGTGCACAAAGAACGTCCTTTCTTCAAGGACCTGGTTGATTTCATGGTTTCCGGCCCGGTGATGATCCAGGCTCTGGAAGGTGAAAACGCCATCGCCAAGAATCGCGAACTGATGGGCGCCACCGATCCGAAAAAGGCTGACGCCGGCACCATCCGCGCCGATTTCGCCGAATCGATCGACGCCAATGCCGTACACGGCTCCGACAGCGCTGAAAACGCTGCCATCGAAGTGGCTTACTTCTTTGCTGCTTCCGAGATCTACTCCCGTTAATCTCGCTTTGTTGTAATGGATGTATCTGGCGGCAGCCCGGTGGCTGCCGCTGTTTTACCGAGGACTGCATGAAAACCAACCTGCTCGACTTCAATCTGGACCAGTTGACCGAACACTTTGCCGCCATGGGAGAGAAAGCCTTCCGTGCCAAGCAGGTGATGCGCTGGATGCACCAGATGGGCGAAGACGATTTCGACGCGATGACCGACCTGGCCAAAAGCCTGCGTGCCAAGCTGCACCAGCATGCCGAGGTACGCGTACCGTCGCTGATGACCGGGCAGGCGTCCAGTGATGGTACCCGCAAGTGGCTGCTCGACGTCGGCACCGGCAACGGTGTGGAAACCGTGTTCATTCCGGAAGACGACCGCGGCACCTTGTGCGTGTCATCCCAGGTGGGTTGTGCGCTGGAGTGTACCTTCTGCTCCACCGGCCGCCAGGGTTTCAATCGCAACCTCAGCACTGCCGAAATCATCGGCCAGCTGTGGTGGGCCAACAAGGCCATGGGGATTACCCCGAAAAACGAACGCGTGGTGTCCAATGTGGTGATGATGGGCATGGGCGAGCCGCTGGCCAACTTCGACAATGTGGTCAGCGCGCTGCAGATCATGCTGGATGACCACGGCTACGGCCTCAGCCGCCGCCGCGTCACGCTGTCCACCTCCGGCCTGGTGCCGCAAATGGACCGCCTGCGCGAAGCCTGTCCGGTGGCGCTGGCTGTCAGCCTGCACGCCCCCAACGATGCCATTCGCGATGAAATCGTTCCCATCAACAAGAAGTACCCGTTAAAAGAACTGATGGCCGCCTGCCAGCGCTACCTGGAAAAGGCCCCACGCGATTTCATCACCTTTGAATATGTCATGCTCGATGGCATCAACGACCGTCCCGAACACGCCCGGCAGCTGCTGGAGCTGGTGCGTGACGTGCCGTGCAAATTCAATCTGATCCCGTTCAATCCCTTCCCCAATTCCGGCTATGATCGCTCCAGCAATAATGCGATCCGGATTTTCCGGGAAATGTTGCAGGAGCAGGGTTACGTGGTTACCGTAAGAAAAACCCGCGGTGACGACATCGACGCAGCCTGTGGCCAGTTGGCCGGACAGGTGATGGATAAGACCAGGCGTCAGGTCAAATGGATGCAGATAGCCCAGGAGCGCGAAGAATGAACAAGTGGCGAGTGTGGATGGCGGTGTGCCTGTTGGCGTATTCCCTTGTCGCATTCGCCGCGCCGGCCAACCGCAAACTGGCAGAAATCCGCAGCCAGCTGGCCGTTGAATATGCGGGGCTGGGCAATCTGCCGATAGCGCTGGAGTCCGCCAATGAAGCAGTGCAGGCCGACGACAGCTTTGTCGGTGCCTATCTGACCCGTGCCTATGTATACAATCTGATGCATCTGGATAGCGATGCCGAGAAGAACTTTCTCAAGGCGCTACAGGTCGATCCTTCCAGTCCAGAGGCAAACAATAACTATGGCCAGTTTCTGTGCGAACATGAACGCCCACGGGTGGCCATGAATTACTTCGCCAAGGCCATCGCCAATCCACTGTACCAGACACCCCAAACGGCCTATCTCAATATGGGCCGTTGCAGTGTCAAGCTGGGCGAAACCACCCAGGCCAACGATTACCTGCTGACCGCCTTGCAGATGGCTCCCGATTATCCGCCCGCATTGCGCGAATTGGCTGCCTTGCATCTGGAGCTGGGCAATGCCAAGCTGGCGTCCTTTTATTTTGGACGCCTGCAACAGACCGCAGGCAATGCGCCACTGGGAGCCGATGTGCTGTGGCTGGGCGTACAGATTGCCAGGAAAGGGGGAGACCGGGTGCATGAGGCGGAATATTCCAACGCGCTGAAAAACCGCTACCCGGACTCCAAGGAAACACAACTGTTGTTGAGCGGAAGCTGAAGATGGAACAGGAAGCGCATGGCCAGTCGGCCAGACTGGGTGTCGGCGCAGCGCTGAAAGCAGCGCGCGAACAGGCCGGCATGAGTCTGGGTGAAGTGGCCGAACGGCTGAAACTGTCTGTCCGGCAACTGGATGCCATCGAAAAAGATGACTTCCAGCAATTGCCGGGTGCAACGTTTGTCCGTGGTTTTGTCAGAAACTATGCCCGTTTTCTCAAGGTGGATGCCGAGCCCTTGATGGCGCAGCTGGAAGAGCATTTCCCTTCTGCCGTCAATGACGTGGTCAATCTGGTCAAGCAGGAGCAGGCCGGCCAGCCGGCCAGCATGGCGGAAACCCTGGCCCGGGTGCCGCCCCCGGCAGCCGCTGCCGGCAAAACCGGCAAATGGCTGCTGCTGTTGGTCGTGGCGGCGGCGGTGGCTGGTGGCGCCTTATGGCTGGCTGGCCGGCAGGGCAGTGCTGCGCCGGCGCCGGCCCAGGCATTGCAACCCATGCTGACGCAGCAGGCCGCTTCCGCGCCTGCCGCATCCGCACCGCTAGCGGCTCCGGCCTCGGCCGCTGGGGTGGCCGAACCGGCCACCCCAGCGGCTGCTGCGGCCAGTCAGGCTGCCGCTCAGCCGACCGCGGTGGCCGCTGCGGCAGTGACTGCCAGTGCAGCCAGCCCGGCCGGCAGTGCCGGCAAGGCAGCAGCCAGTGCGGCGGTGGCCACCGCTGCCAGCGGGCACATCCAGCTGAATGCACAGCAGGCGGCATGGATTTCAGTCATCGATGCCACCGGCAAGAAACTGCAGTACGGCACACTGGAGGCTGGCAGCAGCAAGGAATTGACCGGCACGCCGCCGTTCCAGCTGAAAATCGGCAATGCGGCCCAGGTACAGCTCAGCTTTAACGGACAGCCCGTCGCCCTGACGGACAAGATTCGTGGCACTACCGCCAAAATTGAACTCAAGTAGATGCGGATTTTTGCATGAATAGCGTGAATATCGCGCGACGTCCCACCCGCCAGGTCAGGGTGGGACATGTCATGGTGGGGTCGGATGCGCCGGTTGTGGTGCAGTCCATGACCAATACCGACACGGCAGATGCCATCGCCACAGTTGAACAGGTTTACCAGTTGTCCCAGGCCGGCTCCGAGCTGGTACGCATAACCGTGAACTCGCCGGAAGCGGCGGCGCGGGTGGCGGAAATCCGCCAGCGGCTGGATGACATGGGTTGCAATGTGCCACTGGTGGGTGATTTCCACTTCAATGGCGAGCGTCTGCTGAAAGACTATCCGGACTGTGCCCGCGCACTGGCCAAGTACCGTATCAATCCGGGCAATGTCGGCAAGGGTGCCAAGGGCGACGACAAGTTTGCCTTCATGATCCGCACCGCCGCCGAACTGGACAAGCCGGTACGCATCGGCGTCAACTGGGGCAGCCTGGACCAGGCGCTGCTGGCGCGCATGCTGGATGCCAACAACAGCAAGCCGCAGCCGCTGCCGTTGGAACTGGTGATGCGCGAGGCGCTGATCGTCTCGGCCCTGGAATCGGCCGACAAGGCGATGGAACTGGGCCTGCCGGCTGACAACATCCTGTTGTCGTGCAAGGTCAGCAATGTGCAGGACCTGATCACCGTTTACCGCGATCTGGGCAGCCGCTGTGACTTCCCGCTGCATCTGGGCCTGACCGAAGCCGGCATGGGCAGCAAGGGCATTGTGGCATCTTCTGCCGCCCTGGCCATCCTGCTGCAAGAGGGCATAGGCGACACCATTCGCATCTCGCTGACCCCGCAACCGGGCGAAGCGCGTACCCGCGAAGTCGTCGTGGCGCAAGAACTGCTGCAAACCATGGGTTTGCGCAGCTTTACCCCGCTGGTGACTGCCTGTCCCGGCTGCGGCCGCACCACCAGTACCTTCTTCCAGGAACTGGCCGACCAGATCCAGAGCTATCTGCGCGAGCAAATGCCGATCTGGCGCTTGCAATACCCTGGCGTGGAAGACATGAAAGTGGCGGTGATGGGCTGCGTGGTCAATGGCCCGGGCGAAAGCAAGCTGGCCGATATCGGCATCTCCCTGCCTGGCACCGGCGAAGTGCCGGTGGCACCGGTGTATGTCGACGGCCAGAAAGGCGTGACACTCAAAGGCGACAATATCGCCAGCGAATTCAAGGCGCTGGTCGACGATTATGTGCAAACCCGCTACGGCGAAGGTGGCAGCAAACGTCGCGAAAGCAGCAACCGCATCATTCCGATCCAGCCACAACGCTGAGCGGACCGGCTGGCTCCGCTGACAAGATCAATCGAATAGCAAGAAGAACTGAACAAATGGCGCAAAAATTGCAGGCAATCAAGGGCATGAATGATGTGCTGCCCGCCGAATCCTACCAATGGGAATATTTTGAAGGTGTGCTGCGCAAGCTGCTGGCCGACTATGGCTATCAGAACATCCGCACGCCCATCGTGGAAACCACCCCGCTGTTTGTGCGCGCCATCGGCGAAGTGACCGATGTGGTCGAAAAGGAAATGTATACCTTCATCGACAGCCTCAACGGCGACAGCCTGACCCTGCGCCCGGAAGGCACGGCCGGCACCCTGCGTGCGGTGGTCGAACACACCCTGCTGTACAACACCACGCAAAAGCTGTGGTACATGGGCCCGATGTTCCGCCACGAAAAACCGCAGAAAGGCCGCTACCGCCAGTTCCACCAGATGGGCATCGAGGCGCTGGGCTTTGCCGGCCCGGATATCGACGCCGAAATCATCGCCATGACCGCCGACCTGTGGCAGCGCCTGGGCCTGAGCCAGTATGTGCGTCTGGAAATCAACTCGCTGGGCAATGCCGAAGAACGTGCGCAACATCGCCAGGCACTGATTGCCTATCTGGAAGGCTTTGTCGACATCCTGGACGAAGACGGCAAGCGCCGGCTGTACACCAACCCGCTGCGCGTGCTGGATACCAAGAACCCGGCCTTGCAGGACATGGCCGACAAGGCCCCGCGCCTGTCCGATTACCTGGGTGAAGCCTCACGCGCTCACTACGAAGGCTGGAAGAGCATGATTGCCAGCCTGGGCATCGAGTTCGTGGAAAATCCGCGGCTGGTGCGTGGCCTGGATTATTACAATCAATCGGTATTCGAGTGGGTCACCACCGAGCTGGGCGCCCAGGGCACGGTGTGTGCCGGCGGTCGCTATGACGGCCTGATCGAACAGCTGGGCGGCAAGCCGGCACCTGGCATCGGTTTTGGCATGGGCCTGGAGCGGGTCCTGCTGCTGTTGCAGGACAAGGGCCTGCTGCCCGCTGCCCGCAGCGTCGATGTCTACATCGTGCAGCAGGGCGCCGGTGCGGCCATGTATGCCATGAAGCTGGCACAGCAACTGCGCACGGCCGGCCTGTCGGTCATCCAGCATCTGGGTGAGGGCAGCTTCAAGTCGCAAATGAAAAAGGCCGATGGCAGCGGTGCGGAATTTGCCGTCATCATCGGTGAAAACGAAATGGCTGCCGGTCAGGCCGTCGTCAAACCGATGCGTGCCGATGCCGCACAGCAGACGGTGGCGCTCGACCAGGTAGCTTCGACCATTGCCGCTATCAAGGCTTGATATAAGGGGGGTGCGCCATGGCGTACGACTTGCAGGAACAGGAACAGATCGACTCCATGAAGGCCTTCTGGCAACAGTGGGGCAAGCTCATCAGCGGCGCAGTGCTCGCCATCAGCGTGGCCTATCTTGGCTACAAGGGCTATGGCTACTATCAGGCTGGTCAGGCCAGCAAGGCTGCTGTGGTGTTTGCCGATGTCGAGCAGGCAGCCCAGAGCCAGGATCTGGCCAAGGTGAAAAGCTCGGCCGGCTTGTTGCAGTCGGATTATTCTTCCACGGCCTACGCGGCAGATGCTGCCTTGCTGGCTGCCAAAGTCGCTTTCGAAAAGAATGATCTGGCCACTGCCCAGGCCCAGCTATCCTGGGTAGTACAAAACGTGAAGGACGAATCCATGGTGGCCGTCGCGCATTTGCGTCTGGCTACCATCGAGCTGGACCAAAAGCGCTATGATGCAGCGATTGCCGAACTGGGGCAGGCACATCCGAGTGCATTTGATGCGCTGTTCCTGGATCAAAAGGGTGATGTGCATGCAGCCAAGGGCGACAAGGCCGCGGCGCGTGATGCTTATAAGGCCGCCCTGGCCAAACTGGTAGGCGAATCGCCCAACCGCCAGTTCATACAGACCAAACTCGACGCACTGGGAGGTTAATTGATGCGCCGCCAACTGCTGGTTACTGCTGTTCTTTCCTCGTTCATGCTGGCCGGCTGCGCCAGCTGGTTTGAAAGTTCTTCCGCTGCAAAACCCACACCGCTGGCGGCCATCAAGCCCATCCAGGCCTTGAATGTGAAATGGACGCTGTCGCAAGCAGCCTCCGACAGCGGCTTTATCCCGGTATACGCCAATGGCAATGTCGTGGCGGCCGACCCTTCCGGCCATGTGCGCACGGTGGATGCACTGAGCGGCCGGGTCAGCGCTGATGTCGCGCTCAAGCGCCAGCTGTCATCCGGCGTGGCCGTGGCTGGTGACACCGTTGTGCTGGGAACCCAGGAAGGTACACTGCTGGCGGTGGATCGCAGCAGCGGCAAGACGCTGTGGGAACAATCGCTCACCAGCGTGCTGCTGGAAGCACCGCAAATCGCCGGTGGCATGGTGGTGGTACGCAGCAATGATGGTCGCCTGACCGGTTTCAGCCTGGCGGACGGCAAGCAGCAATGGTCGATTGCCCATGCCCAGCCGCAACTGCTGGTGCGCAACACCGGCTCCATGCAAGCCGTGGGTAACGAAGCCGTCATGGTCGGCCTGCCTGGCGGCAAGCTGGACATCATCAGCCCGGCCAACGGCAATACGCTGTGGGAAGGCGTGGTGGCCAACCCGCGCGGTGCAACCGAGCTGGAACGCATCACCGACATCACCAGCCGTCCGGTCTATGACGGCGGGCAGGTCTGCAGCGTCGCCTATCAGGGGCGTGTCGCCTGCTTCGATGCCAAGAGCGGCAGCCTGATGTGGGCACGCGAACAGTCCTCCAGCCGCGGAGTGGCGCTGGATGGCAGCAAATTGTATGTGACTGCGGAAGACGGCTCGGTCTGGGCCTATGACCGCAGTACCGGTCGCAGCCTGTGGAAGACCGATGCCCTGAAATTCCGCAATGTATCCGGCCCCGCCATGCTCGGACGTTTTGTCCTGGTGATCGATGGTGAAGGCTATGGCCACCTGCTGTCCAATGAAAGCGGCAGCCTGGTGGGCCGTGTGAAACTTGGCAGCGAAGGCGCAACCGCCCAGCCCATCTCCCTGGGCGCATCTGCCCTGGTACAGGGGAATAATGGTCGCCTGTCGCTGCTGTCTATTGAGTAAAAGCTGTAACCATGAAACCTACCGTAGCGCTGGTCGGCCGCCCCAATGTGGGCAAGTCGACCCTTTTCAACCGGCTGACCCGCAGCCGTGACGCCCTGGTCGCCGACCAGCCTGGCCTGACCCGCGACCGCCATTACGGCCATGGTCGAGTGGGCGGCAAACCCTATCTGGTGGTCGACACCGGCGGTTTTGAGCCGGTAGTGGATGAAGGCATTCTGTTCGAAATGGCCAAGCAGACCCTGCAGGCCGTGGACGAAGCCGATGCCGTGGTATTCCTGGTGGATGGCCGTACCGGCATCACCCCCCAGGACAAGATCATCGCCAATCGCCTGCGCCAGATCGACCGCCCGGTCTTCCTGGTGGTCAACAAGGCCGAAGGCATCAGCCACGCCATTGCCAGCGCGGAATTCCACGAGCTGGCCCTGGGCCAGCCGCTGGTGATTTCTGCCGCGCATGGCGATGGTGTGCGCGAACTGATGGAAATGGTGCTGGAAGACTTCCCTGACGAAGTGGAAGAAGAAGCCCGTTACCACCCCAAATTCGCCGTGATCGGTCGTCCCAATGTCGGCAAGTCGACCCTGGTCAACGCCATTCTCGGTGAAGAGCGCGTCATCGCCTTTGACCAGGCCGGTACCACGCGCGACAGCATCTATATTGATTTCGAGCGGGATGACCATACCTATACCATTATCGACACCGCCGGCGTGCGGCGTCGTGGCAAGGTCAGCGAAGCCATCGAAAAGTTCTCCATCATCAAGACCATGAAGGCCATCGAAGATGCCAACGTGGCGGTGCTGGTATTGGATGCGCAACTGGACATCTCCGAGCAGGATGCCACCATCGCCGGTTTCGCGCTGGAAGCAGGCCGTGCCTTGGTGGTGGCGGTGAACAAGTGGGACAATCTGGACTTCGAGAAAAAGGAAACCGTGAAGCGGGAAATCGCCCGCAAGATCAGCTTCCTCGACTTCGCCAAGTTCCATTACATCTCGGCCATCGAAGGCCGTGGTGTGACCGACCTGTTCAAGTCCATCGATGAAGCCTACCAGGCTGCCATGGTCAAGCTGGCCACGCCCAAGCTGACACGGGTGCTGAATGTTGCAGTGGAACGTCAGGCACCGCCGCGCTCGGGTCTGATGCGCCCCAAGATGCGTTATGCTCACCAGGGCGGCATGAATCCACCTATCATCGTGATTCATGGCAATGCACTGGATGCGATCCCGGCCAGTTACACGCGTTATCTGGAACATACCTTCCGCAAGGTGTTCAAACTGCAGGGCACGCCGTTGCGTGTACAGTACAAAACCTCGGAAAACCCCTTCGATACTGAAGAATCCAAGGAAAAGTCCCGGGCCAAACCGAAACCGATGTCCAAGCTGCGTGGGCGCGAGAAGGAAGTACGCTGGGGTAAGAGTGGTAAAAAATAGTAGGCTGGGTTTTTTTCTGCTAAAAATAAGCATGCCAGCCGGGCTTTAAAGATTATTTAATACAACAATCAACGATTCGGAGAAAACGAATGAGCTCTAAAGGGCAAATGTTACAAGACCCGTTCCTGAATATTCTGCGTAAGGAACATGTGCCGGTATCCATCTATCTGGTGAACGGTATCAAGCTGCAGGGTCAGGTTGAGTCTTTTGACCAATACGTAGTGCTGTTGAAGAACACGGTTACCCAGATGGTTTACAAGCATGCCATCTCTACCGTTGTTCCGGCCCGTCCGGTTAACATCCCGCACGAACATCCGGGTCAGAAGCAGGATCAGCAAGACGCCTGATCAGGCTGATCGCTGCATCCCCGCGGGCCGCCAGGCTGTGTCTTGCTGACACGGTCTGACGGCCTTTTTTCATGCATGATTCTGCCACGCATGCTTGCAGCTGCCGTGACGGCGGAATCCACATCTACGGTTGTCTATACAGTGTTTGATCGTCCCGATATTGGAGACCAGGCAGTGCTGGTCTGTCTGGATTTTGGTGATCCGGATCATCAGGAAAATGTTGCCGAATGTGCCGAGCTGGTTCGCTCTGCCAATGTCACTGTCACCGGCATCATCCAGGGCAAGCGCCAGCGACCCGACGCTGCCTTGTTTGCCGGCAAGGGAAAAGTGGAAGAGGTCGGGGTGATGGTGCGGGCCACCGGTGCCAATGTGGTGATTTTCAATCACCAGCTGTCGCCAGCGCAGGAGCGCAATCTGGAACGCGCGCTGCAATGCCGGGTGATCGATCGCACCAGCCTGATTCTGGACATCTTTGCCCAGCGTGCCCGCAGCCACGAAGGCAAATTGCAGGTGGAACTGGCGCAGTTGTCGCATATTGCCACCCGGCTGGTGCGTGGCTGGACGCACCTGGAACGGCAAAAGGGCGGGATCGGCCTGCGTGGACCGGGTGAAAGCCAGCTGGAAACCGACCGCCGGCTGCTGGGCAATCGGGTCAAGGCGCTCAAGGAGCGGCTGGCCCAGGTGCAAAAACAGCGCAATACCCAGCGCCGTGGCCGCCAACGTACCGGCATCGCTGCGGTTTCCATTGTCGGCTACACCAATGCCGGCAAATCAACGCTGTTCAATGCGCTGACCAAGGCCCGCAGCTATGCCGCCGACCAGTTGTTTGCCACGCTGGATACCACTAGCCGCAAGCTGTTTCTCAATACTGAAACCTCGATCATCGTTTCAGACACCGTCGGTTTCATTCGCGATTTGCCGCATACCCTGGTGGCCGCTTTCCGTGCCACACTCGAAGAAACCATTCAGGCCGATTTGCTGTTGCATGTGGTGGACTCCTCCAACCCACTGCGCGACGTCCAGATTGATGAAGTCAACAAGGTGCTGGCAGAAATCGGTGCCGATGGCGTGCCGCAACTGATCGTATGGAACAAGACCGATTTGCGGCAGCTGCCGGCAGCCATCGAGCGCGATCAGGAGCAGGTCGCCCAGGCGGTCCGCCTCTCCGCGCTGACCGGTGAAGGGCTGGAACTCTTGCGGACAGTACTTGCCGAACGTTTGCAGTCACCTGATAACCAACACGAAGAACAAGACGAATATGTCGCAGAATGATCCAAATCGGGGACGTCAGGGCAGTGACGGTCCGCCGGACCTTGACGAAATTTTCCGTAATCTCAATCAGCGCCTGGCCCGTCTGCTGGGCGCCAAGCCATCGGGCGAGCAGCCCAGCCCCGAACCGCGTGCCGCTTTCAAGGGCGGTGCCGTCGCCGTAATCGGCGTGTTGGCAGCCTTATGGCTGGGTAGCGGTTTTTATGTCGTGGATGCCAAGGAACAGGGCGTGGTGTTGCGCATGGGCAGTTTCAACCGCGTGACCGACCCTGGCTTGCAATGGCATGCACCTTATCCTTTTGAAAAGGTGGAAATCGTCAACCTCACCGAACTGCGCAGCGTGGAAGTGGGCTATCGCAGCAATGCCAAGAACAAGGTGCCGGAAGAATCGCTGATGCTGACGGCCGATCAGAACATCATCGATGTGCAATTGTCGGTGCAGTACGACGTGAAGGATCCCAAGGCCTTCCTGTTCAATAATGCTGCTGCTGACCGCAATGCCAACGACATCGTGAAGCAGGCAACCGAAACCGCCATCCGTGAAGTGGTGGGCCGCAACAAGGTGGACTTCGTCCTCAATGAAGGCCGGGCGCAGATCGCCGCCGAGTCGCAGAAAGTCATCCAGGATATTCTGGACCGCTACGACCTGGGTGTGCGTATTGCCAAGGTCAATATCAATGCCGTGCAGCCGCCCGAGCAGGTGCTGGCCGCCTTCGACGACGCCGTGAAGGCGGGTCAGGACAAGGACAAGCTACGCAACGAAGGCCTGGCTTACGCCAACGATGTGGTGCCCAAGGCCAAGGGCATGGCCGCCAGACTGGAACAAGAGGCAGAAGCCTATCAGCAAAAAGTGGTGTCGCAAGCGGAAGGGGATGCCTCCCGTTTCAAGCAAGTGTTGTCTGAATACAACAAGGCTCCCAAGGTCATGCGTGACCGCCTCTACCTGGACATGATGCAACAAGTGATGAGTGCCACCAGCAAGGTCATTGTCGACCAGAAAAATGGCAACAGCCTGCTTTACCTGCCACTGGACAAGCTGACCCAGGCCGCCAGCCCCGCCGCGCCTGCCAGTGTTGCACCGCCTGCCGCCGCGCCTGCACCGGCAGCTGCGCCGGCAACGCCACCGGCACGGGGCAGCAAGAATGGTCGGGATTTCGGCCGTAGTCGCGATATTCTGGGCGGGGAGCACTGAAATGCAAAAAATCATGCCAACCCTGCTGGCTGTGCTGGGTATTCTGTTTGTTGCCAGCCTGTCGCTGTTTACCGTTGACCAACGCCAGTACGCCATGGTCTTCCAGTTTGGCGAAGTGGAACGGGTGATCAAGCAGCCCGGCATCCAGTTCAAGATTCCGCTGCTGCAGAATGTGCGCTATTTCGACAGCCGGGTCCTGACCATCGATGCCGAAGCACCCGAGCTGTTCAATACGCGCGAGAAGAAAAACGTGCTGGTGGATAGCTATGTAAAATGGCGCATTGTCGATGTGGAACAGTTCTACAAGAGCGTTGGGTCGGAGAATGCTGCCGTGGCCCGTCTCAAGCAGACCATCAACGACGGATTGCGTGCCGAATTCGGTCAGAAGACCGTGGCTGATGTCATTTCCGGCAAACGCGACCAGGTGATGGAGACGGTTCGCAAGCGCGCAGACGCAGATGCGCGTAAAATAGGCGTGGAAATTCTCGATGTCCGCTTAAAACGTGTCGATTTTCCGGATAAAATAAGCAGCTCCGTCTACGACCGCATGCAGTCGGAACGCCGTACCGTCGCCAGCCAGTTGCGTAGCGAAGGTGCTGCCGAGGCCGAGCGCATCCGTGCCGAAGCGGAAAAGCAGCGCGATGTGCTGTTGGCCGATGCCTACAACAAGGCACAGCAACGCAAAGGCGAGGGCGATGCCAAGGCGGCCGCAATTTACGCGGAAGCATATGGGCGCAGCCCGGAGTTCTATGCCTTCTGGCGCAGCATGGATGCCTACAAAGAGTCGTTCAAGAACAAGAATGACGTGATGGTGCTGGACCCCAACAGCGAGTTCTTCAAGTATTTCAAGAACCCGCCGGCGGCTGGCAAGGGCAGGTAAGCACTGCCTGGCAGTTACAATCAGTTTTCATGACTGGCCGGACACCCCGGCCAGTTTGCCGTAAACAGGGCGGGGTGATGAATCCCGCCTTTTATTTGTCGAAACCGGAATATGCGTAACTGGCTGTTACCCGAATACATTGCAGACATCCTGCCGGCTACTGCCCGCCAGGTGGAATCTGCCAAGGCAGCGATGCTGGAACAATTCCGCTGTGCAGGCTATGAGCTGGTCCTGCCGCCGCTGATCGAATATGTCGATTCGCTGATCGCCGAAGGTGATACTGCGCTAGACCTGAAAACCTTCAAGCTGGATGACCAGTTGTCTGGTCACCAACTGGGTCTGCGTGCCGATATCACCCCGCAGGTGGCGCGTATCGATGCTCACCTCTTGGGCCATCGCACCGGCGTGACCCGTCTGTGCTATGCCGGCAGTGTGGTGCATACCCGGCCCAATGGCTTGATGAGCTCGCGCCAGCCGATGCAGGTCGGTGCCGAGTTGTACGGCTATGCCGGTATCGAGGCCGATATCGAAATCATCGAGCTGATGTTGTCCACGCTGGATCAGGTCAAGGTGCCGCAGCTGCGACTGGACGTTGGCCATACCGCCATCTTCCGTGGGCTGGCCACTGCGGCCGGTCTGTCGCCACAGGCGACGCGCGAACTGTTTGCCGTGTTGCAAAACAAGGACGCCGCCAGTATTGCCGAGCAGGTCGCAGGTCTGGCCGAGCCTTATCGCAGCGCCTTCCTCGCCTTGCCCGAGCTCTACGGCCCGGCATCGGTGCTGGAAAAAGCCCGCACCCGCCTGCCATCCCTGCCGGAAGTCGAACTGGCGCTGATGCAGCTGTCCGCCATCGCCCGTGCCTTCGAAGGCCGTGTTGCCATCAGCTTTGACCTGTCCGAGCTGCGCGGCACGCATTATCACACTGGCCTGATCTTTGCGGCCTATGCGCCTGGCTGGGCAGTGGAGCTGGCCCGTGGTGGCCGCTACGACAATGTTGGCCGCCGCTTTGGCCGTGCCCGCCCGGCCACCGGTTTCAGCCTGGATCTGCGTGATCTGATCCAGATCCTGCCGGAACGTGGCAGCGCCATGGGTGTACGTGTTTCCAATCGCCACCTGCCGGCAGCCCAGAGCGAAGTCGCGCGCCTGCGCGCGGCAGGCGAGGTGGTGATTATTGATTACCTGGGGGAATCAGCCGAGGCCATCGGCTGCAACCGTGAACTGATTCCGGCCGCTGACGGCTGGCAGATCGTCCCCTTTAACTGATTTTTAGTTTGACTGAAGAAGAGGTTTTTCCAATGTCCAGAAATGTTGTCGTGATCGGTACCCAATGGGGTGATGAAGGCAAGGGCAAGATCGTTGACTGGCTGACCGACCACGCACGTGCTGTGGTGCGTTTCCAGGGTGGTCACAATGCGGGCCATACCCTGGTGGTGAATGGCAAGAAAACCGTACTGCGCCTGATTCCGTCCGGCATCCTGCGCGAAGGCGTCGAATGCTTCATCGGTAACGGTGTAGTCCTGTCGCCGGAAGCACTGCTGAAGGAAATCGACGAGCTGGAAGCCGCTGGTGTGAATGCCTCGGCCCGTCTGAAGATTGCCGAAGGCTGTCCGCTGATCCTGCCTTACCACGTGGCACTGGACCAGGCGCGCGAAGCTGCGCTGGGTGCCGGCAAGATCGGTACCACCGGTCGCGGTATCGGCCCTTGCTATGAAGACAAGGTAGCGCGTCGCGCCCTGAAGGTGATCGACCTGTTCAACCCGGAACGCTTTGCCAGCAAGCTCAAGGAAAACGTTGAATACTACAACTTCCTGCTGACCAATCTGCTGAAGGCCGAGCCGGTAAGTTACGAAGAAATCCTGGCCAATACCATGAAGCTGGCCGAGCGTATCAAGCCGATGGTATCTGACGTGTCGCGCACCCTGTACGACATGGACAAGGCCGGTACCCCCATCCTGTTTGAAGGTGCCCAAGGCACCCTGCTGGACATCGACCACGGTACCTACCCCTTTGTCACCTCGTCCAACTGTGTGGCGGGTGCCGCCGCACCGGGCGCAGGCGTTCCACCGCAAATGCTCAGCTACGTGCTGGGTATCGTGAAGGGCTATTGCACCCGCGTGGGCTCCGGTCCCTTCCCGAGCGAACAGGAAAACGAGATTGGCGCCTTCCTGGCCAAGCGTGGTAACGAATTCGGTTCGGTGACCGGTCGTCCGCGTCGTTGTGGCTGGTTCGATGCCGCTGCGCTGAAGCGTTCCATCCAGATCAACGGTGTGTCCGGTCTGTGCGTGATGAAGCTGGACGTGATGGATGGCCTGGAAGAAATCCAGCTGTGCACCGGCTACATGCTCGATGGCAAGAAGATCGACATTCTGCCCTTCGGTTCCGATGCCGTGACCAAGTGCGAACCGGTCTACGAAACCATGCCGGGCTGGACCGACTCCACCGTTGGTGCCAAGCGCTGGGAAGACCTGCCGGCTAACGCCCAGGCTTACCTGAAGCGTATCGAAGAAGTATGCGGTGCGCCGATCGATATCGTGTCCACCGGTCCGGACCGCGAAGAAACCATCGTATTGCGTCATCCCTACGGCCTGTAAGCCTGGCATGACCCCTAAAACCCACCGCGTGCGGTGGGTTTTTTTATGGCTGCGATTCGGTATGATAGCGCTAACATTGTCGCTTTCTTCCCTTCCTACCAACCTCAGCTATCTGTGTTGCTGCAGATGGCGCAGTCAGGATGATGCATGTCCACTCCTTTGAATGTCGTGCTGGTCGGCTATGGTTATGCCGGTAAAACCTTTCATGCCCCGTTGATTTCCGCCTGCCCGGATTTGCAGCTTTATGGTGTGGTCAGCAGCAAGGCCGATGTGCTGAGTGCAGCTTGGCCAGCACTACGGCAGTGGCCCACCCTGCAACAGGCCCTGCAGGATACGGCGGTCGATCTGGTGGTGATCGCCACCCCGAATGATCTGCATTTTTCCCACGCGGAAGCAGCTTTGCTGGCAGGCAAGCACGTAGTGGTGGACAAACCCTTTACCCTTACCCTGGAGCAAGCGCGACAGTTGGATGCGCTGGCCAAGCGGCTGGGTCTGCTGCTGTCGGTATTTCACAACCGGCGCTGGGATGCCGACTTCCTGACCGTGCAGCACTTGTTGGCAAGTGGCCGTCTCGGCAGGATCAGCCAGTTTGTCGCGCATTTTGATCGCTACCGGCCTCAAGTACAGCAGCGCTGGCGTGAGCAGGGAGGCGCCGGGAGCGGTTTGTGGTATGACCTGGGTCCGCATCTGCTGGATCAGGTCTTGCAACTGTTTGGCCAGCCGCTTGCCGTGTCTGCCTATCTGGCCAGGCAGCGACCAGCCGCACAAGCAACTGATTATTTCCATGTGCAGCTGCGTTATGCGGAAATGCATGTGGTCTTGCATGGCTCCTGCCTGGTCAGTGGCGGCATTCCCCGTTTTGCCGTGCACGGTGATCTGGCCAGTTACACCAAGTACGGGCTCGATACACAAGAGGCTGACCTCAAGCTGGGCAAAGCGCCGGGTGGGAGCGGCTGGGGGGTCGACCCCTTGCCGGGCCAGCTTTTCCTGCCGGCCGCCGCCGGGCCCCAGACAGAAAGCCTGCCCAATCTACTAGGTGACTATCGCGCATATTATCGCCAACTGGCTGCGGCCATCCGTGGCGAAGCGGATAATCCGGTCACCGCCCAGCAAGCGACCCTTGTCATGGACTGGCTGGAGCGTGCTGAATACAGTGCGGCAAAGGGCAGGGAAGTGAGTGCACAGGAGCTATTGCCATGAGTGTGGAAGCGGATTTGCAAATCATCGCCGAGCAGGAGGCGCGGCTGGAGTTCAGCCAGTTTGACGGGGATACGCTGTGGGAGCTGGGTTGTCGCCTGCGTGAGGCCGCCCGCCAGCGCGGCGCGGCACTGGCCATCGTCATTACCGTCAATCAGGTACGGCGTTTCCAGCTGCTGATGGCCGGGACCAGCGCCAACAATGAAGACTGGGCCCGCCGCAAGCATAATGTGGTGCAGAAATTTGAACGCAGTTCACTGGCGGTCGGTTTGGATTGCCAGCGCCAACAAACCACTTTGCAGGAAAAAAACGGCTTGTCCCTGGCCGAGCATGCGACACATGGCGGTGGTTTTCCGCTGCGGCTGCGCGGTGTCGGTTGCATCGGCTCCATCGTGGTATCCGGCCTGCCGCAACGGCAGGATCACCAGTTGGTGGTCGATGTGCTGGCCAGCATGCTGGCCATCGATGATTTGCCGGCACTGGCTGGCTAGCTTTTGCGCCTCATCTGCTGGCCGGTAGCACATCCGCATCGGTCAGCGTCTGCAGAAAAGCCAGCATGGCATCTATATCACGGGCATTGAATGCTGCCCGTGAGCCTGGCTTGCCGCCAAAGGGAGCTTCCTGATTGATATTGCCGTGATAAGGGCTGGGCAGGTCATCGAAGCGCTGGCCTGCTTGTCCATGTCCATACCATTTGGCCGGATCGCTATCGCGGCTGGCGTAAAACTCCAGTACCTGGCGTAAATCATGGAATATGCCATTGTGGAAAAATACCTTGCGGCTGGCGACATTGCGCAGCGAAGGCGTACGGAACAGCCCGCAATACTCGTCACGATGCATGTCCTGCCGCAGTGGCCCGCACAAGCCCATGTCAAAATAAGCAGGATCACGATTGACGGCCAATGCCCTGTTGCGTGGCACGCCCAGTGCGATCAGCCCGAAATCACTGAAGGCGGGAAAAGCCCCGTCAGGCTGCCGCTGGCTGAGATGACAGGCCGCACAATTCCCCTTGGCCGGATCGTTAAAGACCTGCAGGCCGCGTAATTCCAGCTTGCTCAGCGCGGCCTCCCCGCGCAGCCAGGCATCGTATTTGCTGCTATAGGGATAAAACTCGGCCGGAGTTTGCTGGAACACCTCTAGCGCCAGTACCAGTTTGCTGAATGCCACCTGCTTGTCCTGAAAAATATCACGGCCAAACAAGGCTGCAAACGAGCCGGCACTCGGGCTGGCCTGCAGTTGCGCAATCACTTGCTCCGGGCTGCGATTGGCCATTTCATTGGCGGCCAGCAAGGGCAGGCTGGCTTGTTCATGCAGGCTGGCGGCACGACCATCCCAGGTAAAACCTCCTGTCGGGCCGGCATCTTCGCTGTCATTGCCATCGTTATCGCGGAAATGCTCGCTGAATGGCGGCACGTTTTGCAGATAGCGCAGGGATGGCACGGCGCGGTTGCCCTGCTGACGGCCATCCACCCCGCCGAACTGGGCAGGCTTGCCATCTGGTGGACCATAGGCATGAGCCGGACTGTGGCAGCTGGCACAGGATTGTTTGCCGGACGCTGACAACGCCGTCTCATGGAATAATTGCCGCCCCAGCCCGGCCAGTTGTTGCGCCGGTAGTGGATGGCTGTCCGCATAAAGGGCCGGCACGGGCGCTGCTGTCTGGTGGCAAGCGCTCAGCAGCAAGAGCAAGTTCAGCCACGACAGAAACATGCGCAAAGCTGACGGGTGGGGAGGGCAAGACGACATGGTCGAGAGCAGTCAGGTTGAATCGGCAGCAGCATACGCCAGTTTTATCTCCCCTTGATGACGTAACGGCAGGTCTTAGGGGCAGGGCTGTACCACCTTGCTTGTGTCCGGGTTTGGCCGTCTAATTCGTCCATCATACGCGTGCAACACGCTGCCGGCACAATCATCCGAACCCGCACAAGGACACTCTCATGCACAACTGCAAACCCGCTTTGCTTTCCCTGGCGCTGACGGCAGCTCTTGCCGGCTGTGCCAGCAATATGCCGCAGGCTCCGGTCACCAGCGGCTCGCTGGACGTCATTCAGAATGTTGTGGTGATTTTTGCCGAGAACCGTGCCTTTGATAATCTGTATGGCCTGTATCCGGGTGCCAACGGCATACCGGGCGTCAATCCTTCGGCACGCGGCAGCTATGTCCCACAGAAGGATTTTGATGGCTCGGTTTTGCCGGTATTGCCGCCAACCTGGAATGGCCTGACTGCTGCCGGCCAGCGCGTCACCCTCAGCCAGGCACAAACCATGGGCTGGCCCAACAAGCCATTCCGCATTGATGATCCGGCAGGGGTAAACGGCAGCGGCGTGCAAGTCGGGCAGGATGTGGTAACCCGCGATCTGGTGCATCGCTTCTATAACAACCAGATGCAGATCAATGGCGGCAAGAATGACAAGTTTGCTGCTTATTCCGACGCGGGTGGCCTGAGCATGGGCTACTACGACGGCAGCAAGATGGCATTGTGGCAGCTGGCACGCCAGTACACCCTGGCAGACAACTTCTTCATGGGCGCATTTGGCGGCTCCTTTCTGAATCACCAGTATCTGATCTGCGCCTGTGCGCCAAGCTATCCCAATGCCGATGCGGCCGATTCTCCGGCCAAGGATTCGATTTCTGCCATCGACACCGATGCCAGGGGACAGTTTGTACGGCTGACGCCTGCCGCCGGTGCCAAGGCTTCGGTACTGGATGGCAAGCCGACCTACAAGAACGACAGCAATCTGACGCCCAAGGACAGTCAGGGCATGTTCTATGCCGTCAATACCATGCAACCCTTGTACCAGCCCAGCGGCAATGCGCCGGGAGCCAAGGGTCCAAGCCAGTATGCCGATACCACCAAGGCCACCACCTTGCCCGCACAGACTGCAGTCACCATTGGTGATCGTCTGACGGCCAAGGGCATCAGCTGGGCGTGGTATGCCGGCGGCTGGAATGCTTCGCTGGCCCAGCGCAGCAATATCTACAACGGTGGACAGCCGAATTTCCAGGCCCATCACCAGCCTTTCAACTACTATGCCGCCTTTGATCCGCTGACCCGGCAGGCTTACCGTCAGGCGCATCTGAAGGATTTCGATGCGGACTTCCTGCGTGATGCCCAGGCCGGCAGGCTGCCGGCCGTGGCCTTCTACAAGCCGCAGGGCAATCTTAACCAGCATGCTGGCTATGCCAGCGTGGCCGATGGTGACGCGCACATTGCCCAACTGATTGGCAAGCTGCAACAGAGCCCGCAGTGGAAGAACATGCTGATCGTGGTCACTTACGATGAAAATGGCGGCATTTATGACCATGCCCCAGTCCCCAAAGGTGATCGCTGGGGGCCGGGCAGCCGCATCCCGGCCATCATCATTTCGCCCTATGCCCGCAAAGGCTATGTCGACCACACCCAATACGACACGGCTTCCATCCTGCGTTTCATCAGCCGGCGCTTCGACTTGCCGGCACTGCCCGGCGTTATCGAGCGTGATACTGCCTTGCAGGCCAATGGCGAAGCCGTCATGGGTGACTTGAGCAATGCGCTGGAGCTGGGCGCGCATTAAGCCTTGCCGTAGCGAGTGCCCAATGCAAAAGGCAGCCCGTGTGCTGCCTTTTCCTGCACTACCTTTTCACAACTGCTAACACTTCTTCTTCGCCACCGTTCCGGCCGCATGGGTCAAGCTGCTAGACTGAACGCATACATTTTTGCAGACCGATACCATGCAGTTGAAACTGGCCAGCGGCATGCTCACGCCGCTTATCATTGCCACCGCCCTGTTCATGGAAAACATGGACGCGACCGTGATCGCAACCTCCTTGCCGGCGATTGCCCGCGATTTGCTGGTCGATCCGGTTGCCCTCAAACTGGCGCTGACCTCCTATCTGGTCAGTCTGGCGGTATTCATCCCGGTCAGTGGCTGGATGGCAGACCGTTTTGGCGCCAGACGGATATTCCGCTCGGCCATTGCCGTTTTCATCCTGGGTTCGGTCCTGTGCGGTTTCAGTGGCTCGCTGGCCGGCTTTGTGCTGGCGCGCTTCATACAGGGCATGGGCGGGGCCATGATGGTGCCGGTGGGACGGCTGGTCATCCTGCGTACCACCCGCAAGGAGGAGCTGGTCAAAGCCCTGAGCTACCTCACCATTCCGGCCTTGCTCGGCCCGGTGATCGGGCCGCCGCTGGGTGGTTTCATCACGACCTACTTCCATTGGCGCTGGATCTTCTTCATCAACATTCCGATTGGGATTCTCGGCATGGTGTTGGCGGGGCGTTATATCGAGAACCTGAAAGAAGAGCATTTGCCCCCGCTGGACAAGACAGGCTTCGCCCTGACCGGTATCGGCTTGTCCATGTTGATGCTGGGCCTGGCCACCGAAGGCAAGCACATGTTGTCGTTGCAACTGTCGCTGGCGGTCAGCGTGCTCGGCGCCTTGCTGTTGCTAGCCTATCTGTGGCATTACCGGCGTGTGGCTGACCCATTGCTGGACTTGTCCTTGTTGCGCTTGCCTACTTTTCACGCCAGTGTGATGGGCGGCTTTCTCATCCGGATGGGCGTCGGTGCCACGCCATTCCTGCTGCCCCTGATGTTGCAGCTTGGTTTTGGCTATACGCCATTCGAATCCGGCATGCTGACCTGCTCCACCGCCATTGGTGCCATCTTCATGAAAACCATTGTGGCCAAGGTGCTGGAGCGCTTTGGTTTCAAGAAGGTGCTGAGCTGGAATGCCGTGCTGGTGGCGTTGTCGATGGCGGTGTATGGTCTGTTCCGGGTCGATACGCCGCATGTGCTGATGCTGGCGGTGTTTGTGCTGGGCGGATTTTCCCGCTCCCTGCAATTTACCAGCCTGAATGCCATCGCATTTGCCGACGTGGAACAAAGCCGCATGAGCCATGCCACCAGCCTGTCCAGCGTGGCCCAACAGTTGGCTGCCGGCTTTGGGGTAACCGTGGCGGCAATGACGCTGCAACTGGTCACCACCTTGCAGGGGCATGACACCCTGCTCAGCAGCGATTTCGCCTGGTCTTTCCTGGTGATGGGCTTGCTGACTTTGTGCTCGGTGTTTTTCTTTGTGGCACTGGATGCCAGATCCGGTGCTGAACTGGCCGGGGCATCAAGGGATGATTCCACGACGCGCTGATGGCCGGGGCGGGAGGGCAGTTGCTCAGATGGGGAGGGCTGCAGCTGCAAGGCAATGAAAAAAGCCGCTGATCAGAGATCAACGGCTTTTTGATTGGTGCCCAAGAGAAGACTCGAACTTCCACACCCTTGCGGGCGCTAGGACCTGAACCTAGTGCGTCTACCAATTCCGCCACCTGGGCAAAGCAAATTGTCGGTACTGCAAGCCGGCGTTATACATCCGACCTTAAAAATCGTTGGTGCCCAAGAGAAGACTCGAACTTCCACACCCTTGCGGGCGCTAGGACCTGAACCTGTCTCTTATACACATCTGACGCTGCCGACGAACGAACAACAAAAAAAGTGTGTGGGGGGGGGGGGGGGGGGGGGGGGGGGGGGGGGGGTGGGGGGGGGGGGGGGGGGGGGGGGGGGGGGGGGGGGGGGGGGGGGGGGGGGGGGGGGGGGGGGGGGGGGGGGGGGGGGG
>NZ_JAELTZ010000245.1:0-253 GCF_016429115.1 Aquitalea sp. ASV15
CTCGCTGGCACAGCGCGAGGCGGAATAGGCCACCGCCTGCATGCCGTCGGCGGTTTCCATGATTTCACTGCCGGGATGAAACAGCTGGGCAAACACCCTGGCGCCGGCGGCCTGCACGGCCGTGGCCCTGTCTCTTATACACATCTCCGAGCCCACGAGACATTAACAAGGATCGCGTATGCCGTCTTCTGCTTGAAAAGGGGGGGGGGGGGGGGGGGGGGGGGGGGGGGGGGGGGGGGGGGGGGGGGGGGGG
>NZ_JAELTZ010000246.1:0-253 GCF_016429115.1 Aquitalea sp. ASV15
GGGGGGGGGGGGGGGGGGGGGGGGGGGGGGGGGGGGGGGGGGGGGGGGGGGGGGGGGGGGGGGGGGGGGGGGGGGGGGGGGGGGGGGGGGGGGGGGGGGGGGGGGGGGGGGGGGGGGGGGGGGGGGGCGGGGGGGGGGGGGGGGGGGGGGGGGGGGGGGGGGGGGGGGGGGGGGGGGGGGGGGGGGGGGGGGGGGGGGGGGGGGGGGGGGGGGGGGGGGGGGGGGGGGGGGGGGGGGGGGGGGGGGGGGGGGG
>NZ_JAELTZ010000247.1:0-253 GCF_016429115.1 Aquitalea sp. ASV15
GAGCACCAGCCTGGCGGTGAGCGCCGAGCGTTCGGTCGAAGCGCATGAGCTGTCGTGTAGCGCGGTGGAGCAGTCTGGCACCGGTGCCGCGGTCATCCAGGGGGCGGGGCGTAGCATGGACAGCATCTGTCTCTTATACACATCTCCGAGCCCACGAGACATTAACAAGGATCGCGTATGCCGTCTTCTGCTTGAAAAGGGGGGGGGGGGGGGGGGGGGGGGGGGGGGGGGGGGGGGGGGGGGGGGGGGGGGG
>NZ_JAELTZ010000035.1:0-43845 GCF_016429115.1 Aquitalea sp. ASV15
AGTGCACGCCACCGCGCAAGTCCAGACCCAGGAACATGGGGTAGGCTTTCAGGTCGGCCAGCCACTGCGGCGAGGCCGGCAGCAGGTTGAGCGCAATGATGTAGCTGTCACCCAGCGCATGCTGGATGGCGTCGCGGGCCTTGATCTGGGTGTCGGCATCCTTGAAGCGGATTTTCAGGCTGCTGCCGTCCAGATAAAGACCGTCCGGGCTGATGTTCTGGGTTTTCAGAGCCTCTTCCACGCGGCCCATCAGGGCGGTGTCCACCGGAATGGACTGGCGGGTGCTGGAGACCTGTACCGCGGGAGTCTCGCCGTAGAAGTTGGGTAGCGTGTAGATCGTGGCAATGATCAGTGCTACCACAATGACGAGGTATTTCCAGAGAGGATAGCGGTTCATGAGTGATATCGGAGGTAGGAAACGAAACTGACCGCCCGGCTTGCAGGCCGGGCGGCCGTCCTGGGGATTACAGGGACTTCAGCGTGCCCTTTTCCACCTTGCCGGTAACGGCCGGGCGCTGCACATTGATTTCCACGCCATTGGCGATTTCTACGGTCAGGAACTGTTCGCCGGTCTTGACGACGCGGCCCAGAATGCCACCCTGGGTAATGACTTCATCGCCCTTCTGGATTTCCGACAACATCTTCTGGTGCTCTTTCATTTTCTTCTGCTGCGGGCGAACCATCAGGAACCAGAACAGCACGAAAATGACGATCATCGGCAGGAAAGACATGATGTCAAAACCGCCCGGTGCGGCGCCAGCGGCGAAAGCCTTGTCAATAAAGGGCATGGATTTGCTCCCTTGTTATAGTGTTGATGGTGAAACAAACGGGCCATTGTAGCCACGCTGCGTGTCTTTTCCAACCTTCCGGCCTGAACGCAGGCTCAGACCGGCCGGCCAGCTGGCAGGTTCCCGCGCTTTACGACACGCCGCGTGCGCGCTTGTCGGCAAACTCCAGGCGGAAGTCCTCGAAGCGGTCTTCCTCGATGGCCTTGCGCATTTCACGCATCAGCTCCTGGTAGTAGTGCAGGTTGTGGATGGTGTTCAGGCGCGCACCCAGGATCTCGCCCACGCGATGCAGGTGATGCAGATAGGCACGGCTGAAGTTGCGGCAGGCATAGCAGCTGCATTCTTCGTCCAGTGGCTTCTTGTCATCCTTGTAGCGCGCATTCTTGATCTTGATGTCGCCATGCTGGGTGAAAATCCAGCCATTGCGCGCATTGCGGGTGGGCATCACGCAGTCGAACATGTCGATGCCGTTGGCCACGCCGTGCACCAGGTCTTCCGGTGTGCCCACGCCCATCAGGTAGTGCGGCTTGTCGGCCGGCAGCATGCCATTCAGCTCGTTCAGCATGCGGTACATTTCCGGCTTGGGCTCACCCACCGACAGGCCGCCAATGGCGTAACCGTCAAAGCCCACCTGCAACAGCCCCTCCAGGGATTCCTGGCGCAGATCGGTATACAGATTGCCCTGCACGATGCCAAACAGCGCATTGGGGTTTTTCAGGTCGTCAAAGGCGCGGCGCGAGCGTTCGGCCCAGCGCAGGCTCATCTGTAGCGACTTTTGCGCGGTGTTGTGGTCTACCTGGCCCGGCGTGCATTCATCCAGCTGCATCACGATGTCCGAATTGAGCACGGTCTGGATTTTCATCGAGATTTCCGGGCTCAGAAACAGCTTGTCGCCGTTGATCGGGCTCTGGAAAGTGCAGCCTTCCTCGGTCAGCTTGCGCATGTCGGACAGGCTGAATACCTGGAAGCCGCCGGAGTCGGTCAGGATGGGTTTGTCCCAGCCGATGAAATCATGCAGGCCGCCGAATTGTTCGATGACCTCCAGGCCGGGGCGCAGCCACAGGTGAAAGGTGTTGCCCAGAATGATCTGGGCGCCGATATCGTTGAGCTCCACCGGGCTCATGGCCTTGACCGAGCCATAGGTGCCCACCGGCTGGAAAACCGGGGTTTCCACGGTGCCGTGGTTGAGCTGCAGAGTCCCGCGGCGGGCACCGCCGGAGGTTTTGTGTACGGTAAACTTCAGCATGGAGTGTATTTGTTATGCAAAATCAGCGCGCTAGTATACAGCAAGCGGGTCGCTGCGGTGTTTTTACGAAAAATGGCCTTGCATTTTCAGGATGTGTACTTTAGTATTGCCAACTCGACGACAGGCACGTAGCTCAGCTGGTTAGAGCACCACCTTGACATGGTGGGGGTCGTTGGTTCGAGTCCAATCGTGCCTACCAATACTTAGCATGGAGTTATCCCAGGTGAAACACTGGCGAACTACCACAACCCGACATTCTCACGCTAGCTGAGCCTTGCGGGTTGTCCCATGCAAAAAAAGAGCGGCTCAGGCCGCTCTTTTTTTTTACCCTTCGCAATGAAATTTCGCCCTGTTTGGAGTTGACATGCCTGACATTCGCCTGCCTGACGGCTCGGTTCGATCCTTCGACAAGCCGGTAACGGTTCATGAAGTGGCTGCGTCCATCGGTACCGGTCTGGCGCGTGCTGCGCTGGCGGGTCGCGTTGACGGCGTGCTGGTGGATACCTCGTACAGCATCGACCGCGATGCTGATCTGGCCATTGTGACCGACAAGGATGCCGATGGCCTTGGCATCATTCGTCACTCGACTGCCCACTTGCTGGCTTATGCAGTGAAAGAGCTGTTTCCGGAAGCCCAGGTCACCATCGGCCCGGAAATCGAAAACGGCTTCTATTACGACTTCGCCTACAAGCGCCCGTTTACGCCGGAAGACCTGACTGCCATCGAAAAGAAGATGAGCGAACTGGCCAAGAAGGATATTCCGGTCGAGCGTTACGAGCTGCCGCGCGATGAGGCCATTGCCTACTTCAAGAACATCGGCGAAGCCTACAAGGCCGAAATCATCGAATCCATTCCGCAAGGCGAGGTGCTGAGCCTGTACCGCGAGGGTGAATTCACCGACCTGTGTCGTGGTCCGCACGTGCCGTCCACCGGCAAGCTGAAAGTGTTCAAGCTGATGAAGGTGGCTGGTGCTTACTGGCGCGGCGACAGCAAGAACGAAATGCTGCAGCGCATTTACGGCACGGCCTGGGCCAAGAAAGAGGAGCTGGAAGCCTACCTCTACATGCTGGAAGAGGCGGAAAAGCGCGACCACCGCAAGCTGGGCGTGCAGCTGGACCTGTTCCACCTGCAGGACGAGGCGCCGGGCATGGTGTTCTGGCATCCCAAGGGCTGGCAGCTGTGGCAGAACGTCGAGCAATACATGCGCGGCAAACTGGTGAAAGAGGGTTATCAGGAAGTCCGCACGCCGATGATGATGGATGTGGAATTGTGGAAGAAGTCGGGTCACTGGCAGAACTACAAGGAAAACATGTTCATCACCGAATCGGAAAAGCGCGACTATGCCGTCAAGCCGATGAACTGTCCGGGGCATATCCAGATTTTCAACAGCGGCCTGCGTTCCTACCGTGACCTGCCGCTGCGCTATGCCGAGTTTGGCTCCTGTCACCGTAACGAGCCGGGCGGTGCGCTGCACGGCATCATGCGCGTGCGTGGCTTTGTGCAGGATGACGGTCATATTTTCTGCACCGAAGACCAGATCAACCAGGAAGCCAAGGCTTTCCATCGTCTGGTGATGGAAGTGTATGAACGCTTCGGTTTTGACAAGGTGTCGATCAAGCTGGCACTGCGTCCGGAAAAACGCCTGGGTGCGGAAGAAACCTGGGACAAGGCCGAGCAGGGCATGCGCGAAGCGCTGCAGGCTTGTGGCGTCGCCTGGGAAGAGCTGCCGGGCGAGGGGGCTTTTTATGGTCCCAAGATCGAATACCACGTCAAGGATGCGCTGGGTCGCTCCTGGCAGTGTGGTACCCTGCAGCTCGACTTCATGCTGCCGGAAAGTCTGGGTGCTGAATACGTGGCCGATGACAACAGCCGCAAGCGTCCGGTGATGCTGCACCGCGCAGCGCTGGGTTCGCTGGAGCGCTTCCTGGGCATTCTGATTGAAAACCATGCCGGGGCCTTCCCGCTGTGGCTGGCGCCGGTGCAGATGGTGGTGATGAATATCACCGAAGCACAGGCCGATTATGCTGCGGAAATTGCAGGAGCTTTGCAGAAACAAGGCTTCCGCGTTGATCTTGACTTGAGAAACGAGAAGATCGGCTATAAAATCCGCGAGCATAGCCTGCAAAAGCTGCCGTACCAGATTATCGTGGGCGACAAGGAAAAAGCAGGTGAACTGGTTGCCGTGCGCGCCCGGGGTGAAGATCTCGGTCAGCTCACGCTGGATGCATTCATTGCCCGCCTCAAGGCTGAGATGCCCGAGGCCTGATCCGGCAACGGCAGGCATTTGATAGATTAATAGGAGATTTGGCTATAGCTCAGGAACGCGAAGCACGGATCAACGGCGAGATTACCGCTCGCGAGATTCGTCTGGTAGGCATGGAAGGTGAGCAGATCGGTGTTGTCGGTCTGCGTGAGGCAATGGCTCTGGCCGAGGAAAATGATGTGGATCTGGTGGAAATTTCGCCGACCGCACAACCCCCGGTGTGCAAGCTGATGGACTACGGCAAGTTCAAGTACGAACAGTCGAAGAAACGTCACGAAGCCAAGCAGAAGCAGAAGCAGGTCCAGATCAAGGAAATCAAGTTCCGTCCGGGCACTGACGATGGCGATTACAACGTGAAACTGCGTAATCTGGCCCGCTTCCTCAATGATGGCGACAAGGCCAAGATCACCCTGCGTTTCCGTGGTCGTGAAATGGCTCACCAGGACATCGGCCTGGCCCTGCTCAAGCGTGTCGAGGCCGATCTGGCTGAAATTGCGACAGTCGAGCAGTTCCCCAAGCTGGAAGGTCGCCAAATGGTGATGATGATTGCCCCGAAAAAGAAATAATCGGGTATAATCGTTTCCTCAATACGGCAGGGTCATCCCTGCCGTGTTGATTTTGTGGGGTGGCAACACCCCGCGCAAAAGCGTGACGCAGTGGTATCAAGCGCCTTCGGGCCACCCTGTGTCTAATCTAACTCAGAAATTCTGCAGGAGTTTTCCATGCCGAAAATGAAGACCAAGTCGAGCGCGAAAAAGCGTCTCAACGTGCTGGGCAATGGCGGTGTAAAGCGCTCTTATGCGTTCAAGCGTCACATCCTGACCAAGAAAACCACCAAGAACAAGCGCCAGTTGCGCGGTACCACCATGGTACACGCCACCAACATGGCTTCTGTTCGCGCCATGATGCCCTACGCATAAGGAGACTGAATAATGCCACGCGTTAAACGCGGTGTAACCGCACGTGCTCGTCACAAGAAAATCCTTGCCCTGGCGAAAGGCTATCGCGGCCGTCGCAAGAACGTCTATCGCATCGCCAAACAGGCGGTGATGAAAGCCGGTCAATATGCCTACCGCGACCGTCGTCAGAAAAAGCGTCAGTTCCGCCAGCTGTGGATTGCCCGTATCAACGCCGCTGCGCGTGAAAACGGTCTGCCGTACAGCAAGTTCATGAACGGCCTGAAAAAAGCTGCCATCGAAATCGACCGTAAGGTCCTGGCCGACCTGGCCGTGTTCGACAAGCCGGCTTTTGCTCAGATCGTTGAAAAGGCGAAAGCTAGCCTCGCTTGATAGCAAGACTGTAAAAGGGGAGGCTGATGCCTCCCTTTTTTTTCATTTGCCTGTGGTAGTGAAGTAGCAAGAGCGCTGACCAGACTGCCATGAGTGTGGTCAGCCTTTTTGTTTCGACCAGCCGGTCGATGCAGGATGCCGATGTTGTGATGCAGCGGCTGTCGCATCGCCTGCCGGGTGGCCGGAAAGACGCATACGGTGTGAGACCCAATGACTAACGTTGACGCGATTCTCCAAGCTGGTCTGGCTGCCATCGAGGCCGCCGCCGACCTGATCGAACTGGAGCAGGTCAAGGCGCGCTATCTCGGCAAGAGTGGCGAGCTGACCGAACTCCTCAAGCAACTGGGCAAGCTCCCGCCGGAGGAGCGCAAGGCTGCCGGTGCCACCATCAATGTGGCCAAGCAGGCTTTTGAAACCGCCCATAACACCCGCCGTGACCTGATCAATGCCCAGAAGCTGGAAGCCCAGCTGGCAGCCGAGTCGCTGGATGTCACCCTGCCGGGTCGTGGCCTGTCCACCGGCGGCCTGCATCCGGTGGCGCTGACGCTGGAGCGCATTGCCACCCTGTTCCGCTCCATGGGTTTCCAGGTGGCGGATGGTCCGGAAATCGAAACCGATTTCCACAATTTCCAGGCGCTCAATATCCCGGAAAATCACCCGGCGCGTGCCATGGCCGACACTTTCTATGTAGAAGGTGGCGATGTGCTGCGTACCCATACCAGTCCGATCCAGGTGCGCTACATGTTGAACAACGAGCCGCCGATCAAGATCGTGGCACCGGGGCGCGTGTACCGTGTGGATTCTGATGCTACCCACTCGCCGATGTTCCACCAGATGGAAGGCCTGTGGGTGGAAGAGGGCGTGTCCTTTGCCGACCTCAAGGCCGTGGTGACCGACTTCCTGCGCCGCTTCTTCGAGCGCGATGACCTGCAAGTGCGTTTCCGTCCGTCCTTCTTCCCCTTCACCGAGCCATCTGCCGAAATCGACGTGCTGGGCGAGCGTGGCTGGCTGGAAGTGGGTGGCTGCGGCATGGTGCACCCGAATGTGCTGCGCAATGTGAATATCGATCCGGAAAAGTACAGCGGCTTTGCCTTCGGCATCGGTCTGGACCGTTTCGCCATGCTGCGCTATGGCGTGAATGACCTGCGACTGTTCTTCGAGAACGATCTCAATTTCCTCAAACAGTTCAATTGATCGCAGGCAGGGGATAAACAATGCAATTTTCCGAACAGTGGCTGAGAAGCTGGGTTAATCCTTCCCTTTCCAGCGAGGAATTGTCCAATCTGCTGACCATGGCAGGTCTGGAAGTGGAAGAAACCACCGCGGCGGCGCCGGCCTTTACTGGCGTGGTGATTGGCGAAGTCAAGGAATGCGTCAAGCACGAAAACGCCGACCGCCTGCGCGTGACCAAGGTGGATGTCGGTACCGGTGAGCTGGTACAAATTGTCTGTGGTGCCCCGAACGTGGCCGTAGGTGTGCGCGTACCGTGCGCGCTGCCAGGCGCGGTATTGCCGGGCGACTTCAAGATCAAGCCCACCAAGATGCGTGGCGTGGAATCCGGCGGCATGCTGTGTTCCGGCAAGGAACTGGGCGTACCGGAAGATGTGGATGGCCTGATGCTGCTGCCGGCTGATGCCCCTGTTGGCCAGAACATCCGCGATTATCTGGGTCTGGACGATCAGTTGTTCACGCTGAAAATCACCCCCAATCGTGCCGACTGCCTGTCGATCAAGGGCATTGCCCGCGAAGTGGCCGCGCTGACTGGTGCTGCGCTGCAGCCGCAAGCCATTACCGCCGTCGCCCCGCAAATCGACGATGTGGTGCCGGTGGCCATCGCTGCCCCGCAAGCCTGCGGTCGCTATATCGGCCGTGTCATCCGCAATGTCAATGCCGCTGCGCCGACCCCGGACTGGATGAAACGTCGTCTGGAGCGTTCCGGTCTGCGCTCTATCTCGGCCATCGTTGATGTCACCAATTATGTGCTGCTGGAACAAGGGCAGCCGATGCACGCCTTTGATCTGGCCAAGCTGGATGGCGGCATCACCGTGCGCATGGCCAAGGCAGGCGAGCAGCTGCTGTGCCTGAATGAAAAAACCGTCACCCTCAGCGACGAGCATCTGGTGATCGCCGATGATGCCAAGGTGCTGGCCATCGCCGGCATCATGGGTGGTGAAGAAAGCGGTGTCACAACCGCCAGCACCGACATCATGCTGGAAAGCGCCTTTTTCGCTCCGGCAGCGATTGCCGGCAAGGCCCGTGCCTGGGGTTTCGGTTCTGACTCTTCCTTCCGCTTTGAGCGCGGGGTGGATTTCCAGCTGCAAAGCGAAGCCATGGAGCGTGCTACCGAGCTGGTGCTGTCCATCTGTGGTGGCGAAGCCGGCCCGCTGAACGAAAAGGTGGCCGAACTGCCGGCGCGCGGTGGTGTCAAGCTGCGTACCGCCCGTGTGGCGCGCCTGTTGGGTATCAGCCTGACTGCCGAACAGATTGCCACCATTCTGGCTCGCCTGAGCTTGTCCTTCGATACGCTGGAAGACGGCTTCCTGGTACATGCACCGTCCTTCCGCTACGACATCGAAATCGAAGAAGACCTGATCGAGGAAGTAGCCCGCGTACATGGTTACGATGCCATCCCTTACGCCGCCCCGGCTGCCCGCCTGCGCATGCTGGCGCTGCCGGAAGAGCGTCGCCCGCGTGAAGACATCCGCCATTTCCTGGCAGGCCGCGACTATCAGGAAGTGGTCAGCTACGCCTTTGTCGAAGAAGCCTGGGAACGTGATTTCGCCGGCAATACCGACCCGGTACGCCTGATCAACCCGATTGCCTCGCAAATGAGTGTGATGCGTTCGTCGCTGATCGGTGGGCTGGTGAACGTGCTGCAAGGCAACCTCAACCGCAAGCAGCCGCGCGTGCGTGTATTCGAAGTAGCCCGCGTATTTGGCAAGAACGCTGCTGGTGTGGCCGATGAAAGCACCCAGCCGGAAAAAGTGGCTGGTCTCGCCTGGGGCCCGCGTGTCGCCGAGCAGTGGGGTGCCAAGGCCGAGCGCATCGATTTTTACGATGTGAAAGCCGATGTGGAAGCCCTGTTGCTGCCGGCACAAGCCAGCTTTGCCAAGGCGGCACACCCGGCCTTCCATCCAGGCCGTTGCGCCGAGATCAGCCTGAACGGCAAGGTGATTGGCGTGATGGGTGAGCTGCACCCCAAGTGGGCGCAGCAGTATGGCCTGCCAACGCCGCCGGTGCTGTTTGAACTGGACCTGGCTGCTGTTGAACAACGCGCTGCCATCAAGGCCCAGCCGGTCAGCAAATTGCAGCCGGTACGCCGTGATCTGGCGCTGGTGGTTGACGAGCAGGTAACGGTTGCTGCTATGCTGGATACCTTCAGCAGCAAGGCAACGTCCTTGGTCAAGGAAGTGGCCTTGTTCGACGTGTATCGTGGCAAGGGTGTGGAAGAGGGCAAGAAGAGCCTGGCCTTCCGCGTGGTGCTGCAGGATGAGGCGCGCACCCTGACCGATGAAGATGTCGAGCCGGTGATTCAGGCCTTGCTGGATGGCGTTGCTGCCGCCCATGCCGCACAATTGCGTCTGTAAGACTTTTGCCGGAGGGCGTGGCTGCAGGCCCGTCCTCCATGTTTCAGTTCAAGAAGTTAAGGGGTAGTCATGACTTTGACCAAAGCTGAGTTGGCCGACCTGCTGTTTGACCAGGTTGGTCTGAACAAGCGTGAAGCCAAGGACATGGTTGAAACGTTTTTCGAGGAAATCCGTATCGCGCTGGAGGCTGGTGATTCGGTAAAACTGTCCGGTTTCGGCAATTTCCAGCTGCGTGACAAACCGCAACGTCCGGGTCGCAATCCCAAGACCGGGGAAGAAATCCCCATCACGGCACGCCGGGTGGTCACCTTCCATGCCAGTCAGAAACTCAAAGGAATGGTTGAGCAATACCATGCTAACAAGCAAGGCTGATCTGCCGGCAATCCCGTCCAAGCGCTACTTCACCATTAGCGAAGTCAGCGAGCTGACCGGGGTCAAGCCGCACGTGCTGCGATACTGGGAGCAGGAATTCTCCCAGTTGCGCCTGGTCAAGCGCCGTGGCAATCGTCGCTACTACCAGCACCACGAAGTGCTGCTGGTGCGGCGCATTCGTGGTTTGCTGTATGACGACGGTTTCACCATTCATGGTGCGCGTCAGCGCCTTGGTGCCGGCGGTGAGATGGAGCGCCCGATTACTGCGCAGGAAGTTCGCGCAGAATTGGAAACGATTCTGGCCTGGCTGGATTCAGGTATTGGCAAATCGTAAATAAACAGTTACAATGCGTTTCTCTTGAGTCGGGGTGTAGCGCAGCCTGGTAGCGCACCTGCATGGGGTGCAGGGGGTCGGAAGTTCGAATCTTCTCACCCCGACCACAAGACCACAGCAATACCAACATTAAGCCATCCTGCGGGGTGGCTTTTTTGTTTTCTATCCATTCATTGACAGATGCTGCAGCGGTTTTATTCCGGGCATCTGCAGCTCAGTTGCTCTGTCGTTTCTATTCTCTCCTCGCTTGTTTGTCTCTATCAAATTCATTTCGCCGGGCGCCTGCGGCAATCGCTGGCGTCACTGACTCGGCACATCGGCCATAGTGCTGGCTTTGCCGATTCTTATTCCGCGCTCGGCAAAAAAGCCTGTAAGCCAAGCTCTGCATCAGTTTTGGCTAAAGTGCAAAAACCATACAGTTATTATTGTTTTTGTTCTGAATCAGTGTCTCTTTACATTTGCTCTGGTTTAATCAGCTTATTATTCGCCATCGTCCGATTGCAATAGGGCTCGATCTCTTGTACGCCAGAAAGTCTGCCGGATGAGCGGGCGATACTCTTCTGATTGCAGCATGACTTTTCCCTGATAAAAACCAAATAAAACAAAAAGATATGAGAAATAATCAACCCGTTAACCAGCAGGAAACCATCGTTCCGGATGGCGTGTTCATTTATTCGCGTACTGATACCCAGGGCAATATCGTCGAGGCTAATAAAGCCTTTGCCCAGATCAGTGGCTTTGAGCAGGAGGAAATGATTGGCCAGCCGCATAATATGATCCGGCACCCGGACATGCCGGTCGAGGCATTTGCCGATATGTGGCGCAATCTGAAGGAGGGGCGGCCATGGCGTGGGCTGGTGAAAAACCGGCGCAAGGATGGCGGTTTTTATTGGGTAAGAGCCAATGCCTCGCCGGTGCGTGAGCATGGGCAGATCGTCGGCTACCAGTCGGTACGGACGCCTCCCGGTCGCGATGAGGTGGCTGCCGCCGAACTGCTATACCGCCGCATCCGCCAGGGCGACCGTTCCCTGGTCATCGAAAATGGCCGTGTGGTAAAAAAACGCTCGCAACTGCTGCAAGCGTTGAGCGGTTTTGTTTTCCAGCTTTACGCGGTGCAGGTGCTGGCCGCATTCGCCTTGTTGCTGGGCCTGGTGGCCAGCAGCCAGAGCAGCTTCATGCCCTGGTTTCAGGGGGCCGCGGTGCTGGCCTTGCTGTCCTGCGTGTTGGCTGTGGTGTTCATCCTGCCGGGTGTGGTCGGTAGGCTGGGCCGCATCCACCAGTTTTTGCTGGACTTGCTGAAGACAGGCAATCTGCGTGCCAATCTGCAACCCACGCACAATGATTTGATCAGCAAGATTGCGGCGGCGCTGGACAATCAGACTGCGGCGGTCAGCGCCACCATCCAGGTGATGATGAATTCGGCCAATAATGTGCAGGATACCTCGGGCAATCTCAACCAAAGCGTGGTGTCGCTGGTTTCCTCCGCATCATTGCAAACCGAAAAGACCACGGCTTCGGCGGCTACCATCGAGCAGCTGGCGGCATCGATAGGCTTGATCGCTCAGCACGCGCATGACACCGAAACCGTGACGCGGGATGTCGGCAGCAAGGCCGGCGAGGCGGCACGCTTGTCGGAGCGGGCCAGTGAGACCATACGCGAGCTGGCGGCTACGGTTGCCAGCTCGGCGGAAACCGTGGAGAAGCTGGGGCAGCGTACCGAAGACATCGGCAAGGTGGCCAGTGTGATCAAGGATATTGCCGATCAGACCAATCTGCTGGCGCTCAATGCCGCGATCGAGGCCGCCCGCGCCGGTGAAACCGGGCGTGGCTTTGCCGTGGTGGCCGATGAAGTACGCAAGCTGGCGGAGCGCACGGCCAATGCCACTCAGGAAATCGACAAGATGATTTCGCGCATCCAGGCCGATACCGTGGGCTCGGTCAGCGGCATGCGCCAGAGTGCGGCGCAAGTCGGGACCAGTGTCGAGCTGGTGCATCAGGCGCATGCGGTGCTGGACGAAATCAGCGTGCAAATGGACAGGGCAGTCAGCATGGTGGCGGAAATCAGTCACTCTGCCGATGAACAGAAAACGGGCATGGACCTGATGGGCCAGGGACTGGAGTCGGTGGCCGCGCTGACTGGCAAAAACCTGGAAGTGGCACATGCCACCGAAGCCGCATCGACCCGTTTGCAGCTTAATGTGGAGCGCATGGGCAAGGCGGTGGCACAGTATCAGGTCTGATCGTGCCGGATGCATGAACATGGCCCCGTCGCATGCGGATGCGACGGGGCCTTGTCATTTACCACGAGCCCAGGCTGAGTGGAGGCGGTTTAATGCGCCGGCTCAGAGCACGCTCTTGATCTTTTGCCACATGGTTTTTTCTTTGTGCACCTTGCAGTATTCATCAATCTCCGGGCGAACTTTTTCGACATCAGCAATGATTTCGGTGGCGCTTACCTTGCCACTTTTGTGCTTGCTGATTTCGTAGCCAAGGATGATGGGCTTGTCTGTTTCCTTGAGAATGAGATAGTCGTTACACGTGATGGCGTATTTGGCACTCGATTTGTTGCCGGAAGCATTCTGTTTGCCAGTGTTGCTGCTGGCAGCAGCGGCAAAGGCAGAGCTGCCGAGCAATGTGATCAGGACCATGATTTTCAGTTTTGCAGACATGCTTGGATTCCTTTGTGAAGGTAATTGCCGAAACAAAACGCAAGTGCTTCGGGTGTTGCCATCCTCCAATTCTGCATTTTTCTGGTCAAGGCAAGCTGCTGTCGATATTTCCGTTCGGTTTTGTGAATTTTCTCTATAGGTAGGGATTATTCAGCGCTGAATAAGAGGAAATATCTATGTGTCTGAATTTATTATCATTATTTACTGCGTGTGCCAGCGCGCGTTTTGGCTCGGTGAGCAGGCCTGGATAGCGGACTCGCGGTGTTTTCCGGGCTGAACAGGGTGCCGCCGGCGCCAGGCCCGGATGGGCCCGCTTCATGTCCTGCGACCAGGACTGGCTCACGCAACTGCGCCGCTGCCCCGGATAGGATGCACCGATGACTGCAGGCGACTGCAAGGTCGGTGCTGCGGGCCGGGCTTAGCCCGCCAGGAGCGGACCGGCCTTGATTACCGCCTGGGTGCGGCTGCTGACTTCCAGTTTGCGCAGGATGGCGGAAACATGCGCCTTGACCGTGCTCTCGGCAATATTCAGTTCGTGCGCCACAATCTTGTTGGGTTTGCCGGCGACGATGGCTTCCAGCACGCAACGTTCCTGACGGGTCAGGCTGCCAAGCCGGGTTTGCATGGCTTGTTGTTCCGCCGTGAGCGGGAGGGGTGTCGGGCTATTGGTATCGTGGCCGGCGAGGGTGGGGGGCTGATAGATTTCGCCGTCGGCGCTGATGCGGCGTACCGCTTCGGCCATTTGCTGGCGCGGGGTGGATTTGGGAATGAAACCGCAGACGCCCAGTGCCAGCGCGGCCTGCACCACTTCGCTGCGCTCGTCGGCCGACACCACCACCAGCGGCACGACCGGTGCGCTGCGGCGCAGGCTGGCGACGCCGTTCAGACCCTGCATGCCTGGCATGTTGAGGTCGAGCAGTGCCAGTTCCAGGCTGTCGTCGTGGATGGCAGCGCTGACTTCCGCCAGCGTGGTGCATTCGATCAGGCGGATGTCCGGGCCAAACACTTCCCGCACCACGTCCTTCAAGGCTTCGCGAAATAGCGGGTGGTCGTCGGCAATCAGTACACTCATTTCCATATCGATTCAGTCTCGCAAAAATGGCGCGGCCGGCAGCGGCGGCGTCCAAGACTATAGCTTGAATCGGCCAATGCTGGCAGCATGTCCGCTGCATGGCAGCTCCCCCATTTTGCCACCTGCGGCAGATTGAGCGCGGGCATGGGCGATCTGGCCGGCTGCTCACGCTAGAATGAAGCTGCCTGTCAGTCGCTGTCATGCCTCAGCCCCGTCTGGTGCATGGCAGCGGCCGGGGCATGGTCCAAGCCGGCAACAGACCGGCCAATAGCATGACAAGGTCGCCGCCCGCCGTGGCGCGGCGGCAAGGTGGAGACAAGATGGACAATAACCTGGTGTTGCTGGGCAGTACCCAGCAGCAGGATCCCGCACTGGCTGCCGCCGAGCTGTTTCAGCAGCTGCATCAGCCAGATCTCGCACTGGTATTGCTGTTCATTTCGCCGGCCTACGATCTGGCCCGCCTCGGCCCCTGCCTGCACCGGCATTTTGGCGATGCGCTGGTGGTGGGGTGTACCACGGCGGGCGAAATCGGCTGCCATGGCTACCAGCAAGGCAGCATCAGCGGGGTGAGTTTTGCCGAGCCCGACTTTTTTGCCGTGGCGGCGCGGCTGGACAATCTGCACACATTCGAACTGGCCGATGCCTTCGAGGCGGTGATGAGCTCGCGCCATGAGCTGGCGCGCAAGAGCGGCCAGGCCATCGACCGCAACAGCTTTGCCCTGATGCTGATCGACGGGCTGGCGGCCTGCGAGGAACGGGTGGCCAGCCGGCTGTCGTCGGCGCTGGGGCATATTCCCTTGCTGGGCGGATCCGCCGGCGACAATATGCGTTTCGAAAACACCGCCATCCTGCTGGGCGGGCGCTTTCACAGCAATAGCGCGGCTTTTGTGATGGTGGCCAGCCGTCATCCCTTCGAGATGTTCAAGTCCGAGCATGCCGCCCGCAGTGGCGAGCGCATGGTGATTACCGAAGCCGATGCCGACAGCCGGCTGGTGACCGAGATCAATGCCGAACCGGCGGCGGCGGAATACTGCCGGCTGCTGGGGCTGGATCCCGATCAGCTGGACCCGCACACCTTTGCCGCCCACCCGCTGGTCTTGCAAGTGGGCGGCGTGCCTTATGCGCGCTCCATCCAGCGCGTCAACGATGACTTGTCGCTATCCTTTTTCTGCAGTGTGGACGAGGGCGTGGTGCTGTCCGGGACCGAAGCGCAGGATCTGGTCGCCAGCCTGGCCCACACTTTTTCCCAGGTCCGTGACAAGCTGGGCCGCTTGCAGCTGGTGCTGGGCTGTGACTGCATCTTGCGGCGCATCATGATCAGCAATACCGCCGCGCAGAGCCGTCTGTCCGCTTTGCTGGTGCAAAACCGGGTCGTGGGTTTCAACACCTATGGCGAGCAGTTCAATGCCATGCATGTCAACCAGACCTTCACCGGCATTGCCATCGGCTATGCCGCCGGGCCGTCTGCAACACACGGAGCGGGATGATGGAGCAGGAGATCGATTTAGCCCTGGCCGACCGATCACAGCTGCTGCAGCACATTGCCCGGCTGGAAAAGGACAATGCCAAGCTGCGCAAGATCAACAAGGCGCTGATCTACCGCGTGGAAAGCGGCATGGCCGACAATGGCAATTCCTTTACCATCTTCCAGGTATCGGCCGAGCTGGAAAAACGCATACAGGAGCGTACCCACGCACTGGAGCGGGCCATGAATGACCTTAAAACCAGCAATATTGCACTGGAAGAAGCCCGGCTGGCGGCCGAGCAAGCCAATAACCGGCTGGTGGTGGCGGTGGATACCATCGCCGACGGCTTTGCCCAGTGGGACCAGCACGACCGGCTGGTGCGTTTCAACCAGCGTTTTGTCGAGCTGCAGCCGGCATTGCGGCGGCATGTGCGCAGCGGCATGCAGTTTGCCGAATACCTCGACCATCTGGCCGATTCCGGCAGCGCGCTGGAGGCGCTGGGTCAGGTCGACCGCTGGCGCGAGCAGCGTATCCAGCTGCACCGCGACAGCAGTGGCAGCTATCTGGAGGCGCTCAGCGACGGCCGCTATTTGCGCATCAGCGAACGCCAGACTGCCGACGGTGGCCGGGTGGCCATTTATACCGATATCAGCGAAATCAAACGGCAGGAGCAGCGCCTGCGCCAGCAGGATCAGGCGGCTCACCGCCAGTTGCTGGAGGCCACCGTCAACAGCCTGCGCCAGGGTATTGCGGTGTTTGATCACCATTCTTTGCTGCTGGCCTGGAATCACCGTTTTTGCGAGCTGGCCGGGCTGCCGCCGGCAGCCTTGCGCGTGGGGCAGGCCTTGCCGGCCAGCGCGGAAATACCGCTGCTCTGCCCGGTCAATGGCAGCTACGAGGTGGAAACCGCCAGCGGCCTGGTGCTGGAAATCGAATCCTGCCCCATGCCCAATGCCGGCTTTGTGATTACCTGCAGCGATGTCACGGCCCGCAAGCGTGACGAGCTGGCCCTGCGCGAAAGCGAGTCCAAGCTGCGGCTGATTACCGATGCGCTGCCGGCACTGATTTCCTATGTCGATAAAGACCAAGTTTACCGCTTCACCAACAAGGGTTACGAGGACTGGTTTGGCCTGCCGGTGCAGGAAATCAATGGCCGTACCCTGCGCGAGGTGCTGGGGCCGGACTTGTACGATCCGCGCCGGCATTTTGTCGAACGTGCGCTGGCCGGGGTGTCGTCGGTATTCGAACTGAAAATGCCGGCTCCCAAGCGGGCGGTGGAGTACGCCCAGGCGGCCTTTATTCCGCATATTGGCGAAGATGGCGTGGTACATGGCTTCTACGCGCTGATCCAGGACATTACCCAGACCCGCCGTGCCGAGCAGCTGCTGACGCAGGCCAAGCAGGAACTGGAGCTGCGGGTCACCGCCCGCACAAGCGAACTGCGCCGTGCCAATAGCCGCTTGCAGGAGGCCATTGTTGCCGCCGAAGAAGCCAACCGCAGCAAGACGCGCTTTTTTGCCGCCGCCAGCCACGACCTGCTGCAGCCACTGAATGCCGCGCGGCTGTTTGTGGCCAGCCTGGCCGAACGCGAGGTCAGCAGTGAGAACATGCGGCTGGTGCAGCATGCGGCCACTTCGCTGGAGGCAGTGGATGATCTGATCAACACCTTGCTGGAATTGTCACGCATCGATGCCGGTGCCATCGAGGTGGAGCGCAGCCACTTTCATATCGACCAGCTGCTGCGTCAGCTCAGCATCGAATTCAGCCCGCTGGTGGCCGAGCGCGGGCTGAGCCTGCGCAGTCATCTGTGTGCTGCCGTGGTGTACAGCGATTGGGTCTTGCTCAGCCGCATCCTGCGTAATTTTCTCAGCAATGCCTTGCGCTACAGCGAGCATGGTCGCTTATTGCTGGCCGCCCGCCGTACCGCCGAAGGTGTGCTGGTTGGCGTGTGGGACCAGGGGCAGGGCATTCCGGCCGACAAGCTGGCGCAGGTTTTTGAGGAATTCCAGCGCCTGCCCGAGCACCGCGCCATGTGCAGCAAGGGCCTGGGGCTGGGGCTGGCCATCGTCAAGCGGCTGGCCACACGCTTGCAACACCGGTTGGTGGTGCGCTCACAGCATGGGCGCGGTTCTTTTTTCGGCATTGTCCTGCCCTATGGCGAGCAGGCGGCTGCCAGCGCCATGCCACGACAGCAGGAAGGGATCAGTACCGTGCTGCCATCGGAATTGCAGGGCCTGACCATCTTGCTGATCGACAACGAAGCGGCGATCCTGGCCGGCATGACCACCTTGCTCTCCGGCTGGGGTTGCCTGCCGCTGGCGGCGGCTGGCCTGGACGAGGCTCGGGCCTTGCTCGCGCAGCTGAGTCGCCCGCCAGATGTGATTCTGGCCGACTACCACCTGGATCATGGCGTCAGTGGGCCGCAAGTCATCCTGGCCTTATGTCGCCAGCTGCAGCTGAAGATTCCCGCCGCCATCATCACGGCCGACCGCAGCCCGGAAGTGGCTGCCGAAATCGCAGGCGAAGGCTGGTCCTTGCTTAGCAAACCGGTACGGCCGGCCAGGCTGCGTGCGCTGATCGGCCATCTGGGCAAGCTGGCGGTGCCACAGCGTGCGGGCTGAGCGGGCGGGCGCCAGTCACCGCTGCGCAGTGCGGCGACGTGATCACGCCGTTTCGGCGCAAGGCTGCCGGCTAGGTGCCGCGTCTAAGACCAAAGTCGAATAGAGGAGGGCAGGGTAATTTCGCACAATGACCTGGCTGCCGGTTGCAATTGCCGGCGCTCCGATTCTAATAGCCAGGAGGCAACGTCATGTATCAGCAAGCACTCGCCGCACTCAGCAAGAAGATCCCGCTGAAGTCCCGTTATGAAAATTTTATCGGTGGCCGCTGGGTGGCGCCGGTACAAGGGCAGTATTTCACCAATATCAGCCCGATAGACGGCAAGCCGCTGTGCGACATTGCCCGTTCCACCGCGGCAGACATCGAACTGGCACTGGATGCCGCCCATGCCGCGGCTGACCGCTGGGGGCGCACTGCTCCCGCCGTGCGTGCCAATGTGCTGCTGAAAATTGCCGACCGCATGGAGGAATACCTGCCTTTCCTCGCGCTGGTGGAAACACTGGACAATGGCAAGCCCATTCGCGAAACCAACGCGGCCGACCTGCCGCTGGCTGTTGATCACTTCCGCTACTTTGCCGCCTGCCTGCGTGCCCAGGAAGGCTCGCTGTCCGAGCTGGACGAAGACACCGTGGCCTATCACTACCACGAACCGCTGGGCGTGGTGGGGCAGATCATTCCCTGGAACTTCCCGCTGCTGATGGCCGCCTGGAAGCTGGCACCGGCCTTGGCTGCCGGCAACTGCATCGTGCTCAAGCCGGCCGAGCAGACCCCGATGGCGATTCTGGTGCTGATGGAGGTGATTGCCGACTTGCTGCCGGACGGCGTGCTCAATGTGGTGAACGGTTTTGGTGTGGAAGCCGGCAAGCCGCTGGCTACCAACCCGCGCATTGCCAAGGTAGCCTTTACCGGTGAAACCGGCACCGGCCGCCTGATCATGCAGTACGCCGCCGAAAACATCATCCCGGTAACGCTGGAGCTGGGTGGCAAGTCGCCCAATATCTTCTTCGAAGACGTGATGCGTGAGGACGACGATTACTTCGACAAGGCGCTGGAAGGCTTCGCCATGTTTGCCCTCAATCAGGGGGAAGTATGTACCTGCCCGTCGCGCGTGCTGGTGCAGGAATCCATCTACGAGGCCTTCATGGAACGCGCCGTGGCCCGTGTCAAGGCCATCAGGCAGGGCAATCCGCTGGACATGGCCACCATGATCGGTGCCCAGGCTTCGCGCGAGCAGCTGGACAAGATTCTGTCCTACATCGACATTGGCCGCGCCGAAGGCGCCCAGGTGCTGACCGGTGGTGGTCAGGCCCATCTGGGTGGTCAGCTGGCCGAGGGCTTCTATGTGCAGCCCACCATCCTGGCCGGCCACAACAAGATGCGCGTGTTCCAGGAGGAGATCTTCGGGCCGGTGGTGGCTGTCACCACCTTCAAGGACAAGGAAGAAGCCCTGCATATTGCCAATGACAGCGCCTTCGGCCTGGGGGCCGGTGTGTGGACGCGTGATGGCAATACCGCCTACCGCATGGGTCGCGAGATCAAGGCGGGCCGTGTCTGGACCAACTGCTACCACCTGTATCCGGCGCATGCAGCCTTTGGTGGTTACAAGAAGTCCGGTATCGGTCGTGAAACCCACAAGATGATGCTCGACCACTACCAGCAAACCAAGAACCTGCTGGTGAGCTACAGCCCGAAAGCCCTGGGCTTCTTCTAAGCAGCTCTTGTCGGCCGCTGAGCGCTGGCGCGGCCGGATGCGCGCCAGCAGCTTGCCGGCAGCGGTTTTTTACGGTCATGCCCGCGGGCGCATGGCCGCTTGCAAGCAGCGGTCCTCCTTGGGGGTGGCGTGAGCCGCTCTCGCTTTGGCGCCGCCGGTATCTCGCAAAAAAGGGGTGACATGATTTCCCGAGTCAACATGACAGAGCGTGCTGCGGAACTATTGTCGGTGTTGTGCCAGCGCCATGGTTCCTTGCTGTTCCACCAGTCTGGTGGATGTTGCGACGGCAGTGCGCCACTGTGTTTTACCCAGCAGGAATTCCGTGTTGGCGATCATGACATCCTGTTGGGAGAAATCGGCGGCTGCCCTTTTTACATCAGCGAATTTCTGTATGGCTATTGGCAGAACTGCGTCCTGACCATCGATGCCTTGCCGGGGCGTGGCAGTGGCTTTTCCCTGGAGTCGGCCGAAGGGATGCGCTTTGTCACGCTGTCGCGCTTGCTAAGCGAGGAGGAACTGGCTGCGGATGGGCAACAATGCAGCGCACCGCCCTGACTGGCGGTTACAATACGGCCATCCTTGTGATGACCGGGTAGGAATGTGCAGGCCACTTGTCCATGAGCCGAAAAACCCCGCTAGCCGGGGTTTTTGCTTTGTATCGCACTGGTGGGCTGAGTTGGCCCGCGAGCGGCCAGGCTGGTTCAGGATGCGTCCAGATAGTCGTAGCCGGCCCAGTCCAGTGCATAGCCATTGATCCGGCGCAGATTGACCGGTTTGAGCAGGCCATGCTGCTGCATGTGGCGCAGATGCTCATGGATGGTCTGGTCGTTGAACTCATCACCCGTTTCGCGGCGAATGGCGGCGATCAGCTGGCGCTCGTCCAGATATTGCACCTGTTTCAGCCGCAAAATGCGTAGTATCCGGAACACCAATAGTTCGTTGCGTGGCATTTGTGTCTTTATTGTTGCAGCGACCTTTCATTTATCTGACAGTTTTATTGAGAAAGTCAAGAAATATGACAGAAGTGTTTCAGGCAGGAGTGGCGCATGGCGCTTGAGCGTCCCGATTCCCCTTGCATTGCCCGCTGCACGACTGCCGTGGGAGACAATGTCTGCCGCGGCTGCGGTCGCAGCTTTGCCGAAATATCCAACTGGTGCTTCATGGATGAATCCGCACGCGAACAGGTATGGCAGCAGTTGCCACAGCGGCAAGCTTTGCTGGATATCGCAGAGCGGCTGGGGGTACTGCTCGACCTGCAGCTGCTGGATGGCGAAGAGTGGGGGACCTTGTCGCTGAATGGGCGGCCACTGTTCATCCGCATGCAGTCCGCCACCGTGCAGCTGCGCTTGCCCGATGGCCGCTCGCTGCCACTGGATGTGCAGCAAGGCGTGGATGGCGTTGCGGCGCAATTGCGTCAGTATGTGGCGCTGATCAATCAGTAGTTAATGGAGAACTGAAATATGGCGCAGGACAGTTCCTTGCCCGACTTCTGGGATGTGCGCTACCAGCAGGGCGTCACCCCATGGGAGGGGGCGCAGCCGGATGTGCTGATGCAGCGTTTCATCGCCAGCCTGCCGCCGGGAAGCCGGGTCTTGCTACCGGGCTGTGGCTCGGCGGCAGATGTGCGCTGGCTGTTGCAGGCCGGCATGCAGGTGGATGCCATCGATTTCAGCCACGAAGCGATCAGGCGGGCGGCGGCCGCACTGCAGGATAGTCCGGTGCGCTTGTGGCAGGCCGACTTCTTTGCCCTGGATGCCGCAGCGCACTACGACCTGGTATTTGAACGAGCCTTCTTGTGCGCCTTGCCGCCGAGGCGGTGGAAGGACTATACCCAGAAGATGATGCAACTGATTCCTAGTGGCGCATATCTGGCCGGGGTGTTCTTTCTGGCGGATAAAGCCAAAGGTCCCCCTTTTGGCACGAGCCGCGAGGCCTTGCAGCAACTGTTGGCCGAGGGCTTTGAATTGATGGATTGCCAGCCGGCTGGCGCGACTTTGCCGGTGTTTGCCGGGCAGGAGTTCTGGATGGTATGGCAGCGCAAGCCTGCTGCTGACGGCAGGCCCGCGGAATAATCTTTCATATTCTGTCGTGACTGTTTGTGCTTGCTGTGAAATGGCTGAGTGAGGAGCTTGATAATGGTCATTTTTATTGCAATTGGGATTGGTTATTTCACAGATTTCAGGTAAAAATGTAGCGCCCGCTTTAAACATATAACAAGCAATATCAGCAGGTCGTAAGGAGAGAGCATGGATTGGTTCTGGCGCGTATATGCCTTGGTCGAAAAAACGTTTTTCAATACCCTGACCAGGAAATTGTGCAGTTTCTTTTGTTTGAGCCTGTTCCAGTTGATCATGCTGGCTTATTCATATCTGGTGTTGACCGACATTCGTGGCCAGCTGAATAATCCGGCGGTCCCCAGTACCGTCTCCACCCACATCCTGTCCAGTATCGACAGCGCCATTTTCTGGGGCAGCTGTCTGTGGGTGCTGGGTTTGGCCTTTACCAGCTTCATGGTCTGGTATCTGCGCTACCTTATCGTGCGGCCGCTGAAAATGATTATCGGCATCTTCAATGAGATTGGCGCCGGCGAGGGGGATCTGTCACGCGATATCCCGGCCATCACCTATGATGAAATCCGCGATGTTTCCGTCTCCTATAATCGCTTCCAACTGAAAATGCGCGAAATCATCAGCAATGTGCGGCTGATGACCGTGCGTATCGCCATGGATTCCGCGCGTACGCGCAAGAATGTCAGTGAATCCCTGGGGAGTGCGGTACGCCAGGATGAATTCGCCACCCGCGTGCGCGATGCCAGCGATCAGACCACCACCGGCATCAATCAGGTCACCGGTCAGACGCAAAGCATTTCCGTGTCCACCCTGTCCAATCTGGACGTGGCACGCGAGTCTTACGATGAGCTGAAAACGGTGGCCGACCGCATCTATGACATCAGCCAGAAAGTCGGTCACTTCAACGAAACGGTAGAGGACCTGAGTCAGCGCTCGGCCAGCATCAAGACCATTGTCGATCTGATCAAGGATATTTCCGACCAGACCAATCTATTGGCACTGAATGCGGCCATCGAAGCAGCACGGGCCGGCGAGAGCGGTCGTGGTTTTGCGGTGGTGGCCGACGAAGTGCGCAAGCTGGCGGAAAAGGTGAAAAAGGCTACCGACGAAATATCCAGCAATATCGACGGCATGCTCGGGCTGGTGTCGGATACCCAGGTGGAAACCAACGAAATCACGGCCGGAACCCATCAGGCGCGCGAAGTGGTATCGCGTGCCTCGCAGCACTTTGGCCGCATGATGGGTGATTTCGAAGCCACGGCCAGCAGTCTGACGCAAATCGCCGGCACCATGGAAGATTTCGCCGAAACCAATCGCCAGGTAAACCGCCATGTATCGGAAATTCACGATCTGGGCCAGCAGGTAACCGAACGCCTCAACCATACCGAGCAGGTTGCCGACGAATTGTCCGGCGTGGCCGAGCAGGTGCAGGAAATGGTATCGCGCTTCGTGATTGGCGAAGGTGAGTTTGACCGCATGATAGGCTTGGCGCGCAATATGCGCGATCAGTTGCAGGGCGTGTTGCAGCAGCAGCAAAAAGCCGGCGTCAATGTGTTTGATCAGCGCTACCAGCCCATCCCCGGCAGCAAACCCAGCAAATACCATACGGCCTATGACGAGAAGCTGGCCGGTCTGGTACAGCCGCATTACGACAGTCTGGTGCGGGATGTGGTGGGAGGGCGCTTCTGCCTGCTGGTCGACAACAATGGCTATGCGCCTACCCATAACAGCTGGTATAGCCAGCCCCTGACTGGTGATGAGCAAAAAGATCTGGTCAACAGTCGTGACAAGCGCATTTTTGCTGATCCGGCCGGCCTCAAGTCGGCGCGCAATACCGAGCCCTTCCTGCTGCATACCTATATGCGCGATACCGGCGAGATTTTGTCTGAACTGACGCTGCCGGTGTTTATCGATGGCAGGCACTGGGGTGCGCTGCGCCTGGGCTTTGATCCCGGCAGTCTGCTGGAGGCAGCAGGTCTGGAGAAAAAAGGCCGGCGCTAAAGCCAGTCAGGCAGTAAATAAAAAAGAGGCCATACGGCCTCTTTTTTTTTATCGGAACCTGCACCAGTGCATCAATCCAGCTGCGAGGTGCAGCAAGGGCAGCGGCTGGCCTTCTCCGGCACGGAGGACAGGCAGTAGCGGCATTCCTTGGTGGCTGCTGCCGGGGCTGCTTCAACCGGCGCCTCGCGCTTGAGCTTGTTGATGGCCTTCACCAGCATGAAGATGGCGAAGGCCACAATGGTAAAGCTGACCAGCGAATTGATGAAAAGGCCGATATTCATGGTCACCGCACCTGCCTGCTTGGCAGCGGCCACCGAAGCGTAAGGCCCGGCTTGCTTGGCGCCTTCCTTTAATACAAAGAACAGGTTGGCAAAATCGACATTGCCGACCAGCAGACCAATGGGGGGCATGATGACATCGTCGACTAGCGATTTGACGATGGAGCCGAACGCACCGCCAATGACCACACCGACGGCCAGATCGATGACATTGCCTTTAACAGCAAATTCCTTGAATTCCTTCAGAATGGACATGGCTGATCCTATGGTTATTGTTTAATACAGAGTTAATCAATGCTTATTTTAGCACGAATAAACCGCTGTGATAGTCAGACGATTCTTTGCGAGAAAGCGAGGTCTTGTCAAAAGGAAGCGGCAATGGCAATGCAAAAAGCCCGCTATCAAAGCGGGCTTTTGTCTGGCTCCCCGAGCAGGGCTCGAACCTGCGACCTGCGGATTAACAGTCCGTCGCTCTACCGACTGAGCTATCAGGGAATAAACTGGCTTGGCATTGTAGGAGTGGCTCCCCGAGCAGGGCTCGAACCTGCGACCTGCGGATTAACAGTCCGTCGCTCTACCGACTGAGCTATCAGGGAATAACCGGCAATGCACAACAAATTGTAGGGTCTTGGCTCCCCGAGCAGGGCTCGAACCTGCGACCTGCGGATTAACAGTCCGTCGCTCTACCGACTGAGCTATCAGGGAACATCCAAGAGAGTGCGAACTATACCGATGGTAATCAGGCCTGTCAACGCTTTGCCCATGGAAAATGCCAGCTTTTTAAACCGCTGCAGAGCGTGTGTTGGTTAAGTGCATGAGGCAAAAAGAATATCACCGCAGCATGTATTCCCGGCATGTGGTGGTGCTGGCAGTAATCAGCTGAAAAAAGTAAAATTCTTGACTAATTTAGTGTGCTTAATCACAGGTATCGCAACATGAACCAGCTGTGGCAGTCGTGGGTAGACAAGAATCAGGGACAGATCGACCAGGAAGGGCGGCTGTCGTTTTCCGATTTTCTGGCGCAAGTCGCTGCCGTGCGTACCGGCAATGCGCTTGCACTGCTGGATAACCTGGCAATCATCCGGGTGACGGGCGAGGATGCGCAAAGCTTTCTGCAGGGGCAGTTTTCTGCCGATATCCGGGACGTGACGGCAAGCCATGCGCAATTCAGCACCTATTCCACCGCCAAGGGCCGCATGCTGGCCAGCTTTCTTATCTGGCAGCATGAGGACAGTTATTTCCTGCTGCTGTCGGCGGATATTGCTGCTGCCATTGCCAAGCGTCTGACCATGTTTGTCATGCGTTCCAAAGTAAAAGTCGCTTTGCTGGATGCACCAGAGGTGCAAGTGGCTGGTGTGCGCGGGGCAAGGCTGGAGCAAGTAGTGGAAGCCCATTTCACGCTGCGACAGCCGCAGCCGCTCACGGTGATGCAGCAGGGTGGAGATATTGCGATAGCCTTGCCGGAGGGTGGTTATCTTGTCTATCCGGTGATTGATTCAACATTGCCGGCATTGCTGCAGGCGGTGGATGCGGTTGCCGTGTCTGCTGCTGCCTGGGCGATTCGGGATATTGATGCGGGCATTGCCTGGGTGACGCTGGCCACCCAAGAACAGTTCGTGCCGCAAATGGCAAATATGGAAGTCATTGGCGCCGTCAGCTTTAAAAAGGGCTGTTATCCAGGCCAGGAAATTGTGGCGCGTACCCAATATCTGGGTAAGCTCAAGCGGCGCTTATACAAAGCCCGGCTGGCCCGATTTGCTGCGGTTGGCAGCAAGTTATTCAGCCCGGAGCTGCCTGAACAGTCCATCGGGATGGTGGCGGCTATTTGTCAGGTGGCAGAGTGCGAGTATGAGGCTTTGGTCGTGGTGCAGTCGGCATGCTGGGATAAGGGTATTTATCTGGAGGCTGAATATATCAATGCGCTGGAGCCTCTGGCATTGCCATATCCTACTCAGGATGAATAAACTGTTGCCTTGTTTGCTGAAATTTAACCACATTGCCTTGACTAGTCGATGGGCTTTTGGCTAAATTGAATCAGTGGTTCTCCAACTGAATAATAAGGGCGGCAAAATGGATATCAGCAATCTGAGTTTTACTGAACTGGTAGCATTGAAAGGCGACGTTGAAAACGAAATCAAGCGTCGTGAATCTGAAGAAAAATCCAAGGCTAAGAAGCAGATCATCGAGCTGGCAAAAGCTTATGGTCTGAGCGTGGAAGAGGTGCTGGGCAAGGTGGGTGCCACCGTACGCAAGCCGGTTGAAGCCAAGTATCGTCATCCGGAAAATGCCGAACTGACCTGGACTGGTCGCGGCCGCAAGCCGGTTTGGGTACAAGAACTGCTGAATGCTGGCAAAACGCTTGAAGATCTCGCTATCTGATGTGACACTGTCTTCCAAGTGCCTGACAAAAAGCGCCTGCACGGGCGCTTTTTGTTTTGTGGCACAAGTTCTTCTTGCTGATTTGCCGGCTTGTATAAATACTGGTAGGGCCGACTAGCGCAAGCTCCGGGTTCGCCTTGATCCCGTCATGATGACAGACTGAAAGTTACGCCATGTTGGACTTTTTCTCCCGAGGCTCAAAGAACAAGTCAGATCCTTTGGCCAATGCTGCTGCTGCCAAGGTTTATGCCGATACTCTCAAGCAAGAGTATGGCGCGGCTGCGCACGAGAGAATTACCGAGATGCTGGCCGAGGTCAATGCGCTGTCTCCCCATGTGACGGCGGATTTGCTGGATGCCGTGTTGACGCTCAATCTGGAAATCCAGCCGCTGCATGAAAACCTGTGCACGCAATATTTCATGAATTCCCGTATGCCCAAGGTGCTGGAAGGGCAGTTGCGTTCGCAGATACTGGCTTATGGCAAGCAGTTTCTCGAGTTTTATCAGCGGGCCTTGTCGGTTGATACCGACATGCAGCAAGAAGAGCGGATCCGTGCCATGCTGCCCCTGGTATTGGTACGCATGATGCATTTTTTTGGTGAGTTCGCCCGTTGGCAATACCTGCGGCATTTCACTCCGGATGATGTTTTCTGGCTGAATGTAAATCAGCTTTATCGCCTGGCAGAGCAGCGACGTATTGACTCGACTCCGGTGTTTTTATTCGGAGAGGACAGCCCCGGTACGACGGTGCAGGATCAATACCTCATCATGCTGATGTTGTCCTTGTTAAGTAGTGGCAATCTCAGCCTGCGCCAATTCAATTTCTCCTACCAGTTGTTATGCCTGGTTTCCAATCGCATGTCGCTGCATCCGCAATATGATGAAGAGGCCAGCTTTGCCGTGACACTGGCCGAGGCCAAACCAGCCGCACGTGCCAATCCCAGCTTTGTCAGTGATTCTGCCCGTTTCTGGAGTACCGCCAATATGGTGGAAATCATCCATAGCTGGGCCACGGTGATGGAAGGCGGGCGGGTACCACCGGAACTCAAGCCATTGATCGAGCCTGGCATTGATGCCGGTTTGCTGCACATGCTGTGTCGTGAATGGTCGGCCAAGCCGATGCGCTTCGAGCGGGCCGAGCGGGTTGCCGTGACAAACCGCAATCTGGAAGTGGCGCATCGCCTGTCAACCCTGCACCGGCTGATTCGCCAGCCGGATGAGGCCATACAGGCGCAGGCGCGGCATACCGATAACGACAGTTTTGATGATGCCGCCAATATTCGCATCTATGGCTTTGTCACCAGCCGCAAGCGTGATCGCAGCACGCTGGCGCTGGCTCCGCTGACCATGACCGGTGATGCGACGCCGGCGGCACAACCCTTGCGCGACGAGTTCCTGCGCTGGTCGGTCGAGAATGTCAGCCAGAGCGGCCTTGGCGTGACGCTGGACTCGCTGGGCAATGAGTGGGTGACACTGGGCAGCCTGGTAGGCTATCGCGATGTGGACAGTGCCAACTGGAGCCTGGGGCTGGTGCGCCGGGTCAAACGGGCCAATCAGCGGGAGCGCATCTATCTGGGGGTGGAGACCCTGTGTACCCGACCGGTGGCGGCCTCCATTCGCCCAACCGACAGCAAGCTGATCGATCCCACCTTGCCCCCCGACATGGTGTGGCTGGCCGGGCATATCGCCTTGTTTGTGCCTTTTGATCGCGGAGGGCGGCACATCAATGCCCTGATCATGCCGATTTCGGTGTATACCCTGGGCCGGCAGTATTACATGACGGCACGCGGCAAACACTTTCAGATTGCGCTGGGCAAGGTGCTGGAAAAAGGCAGCGACTGGTGTCTGGCCGAAATCGAACTGGTGAAGGCGCTGGAAAGATTGCCACTGGCCATGTGAGTGCTGCAGGCAGAGAAAACAAAAAAGCCGGAATCGCGATTCCGGCTTTTTGCTGGCTGCAGGGTGATCAGCGCAGTTCGTTGATCACCGCGTAGATCGGGGTCAGTGCCGCTTCGCCCATGCGCAGGCTGCGCTGGCCATTCCAGCCATAGTCGTCATCCGGCAGGTTGGCATTGTCCTTGAACGGCATTTCCAGGGTAAAGGCCAGGCATTTGAAGTTTTCACCGACCCAGTTGGTGGCCAGGCTCAGATTGGCCGATCCCGGCGCATCCTTGTCGTAGCCAAATTCATCCTGGAAGTCCGGATTGGCCACCATCAGGTAGTGCTTGAACTTGTCTTCCAGCTGGCGGATGCGTTCGTTGTAAGAAGGAACGCCTTCTGTTCCGGCGACAAACACATAGGGCAGTTTTTCATCGCCGTGGATGTCGAGGAACAGGTCAACGCCGGTCTCCAGCATTTTGTTGCGCACGACCAGTACTTCCGGACTGGTTTCCTGCGATGGTGCCAGCCATTCGCGATTGAGATTGGCCCCGGCGGCATTGGTGCGCAGATTGCCCAGGATGGAGCCATCCGGGTTCATATTGGGCACCACGTAGAAGGTGGCCTTGTCCAGCAGGGCGCGCGAAGTGGCATCCAGCGGATCGAGCAGGCGGTTAAGGAAACCTTCGACAAACCACTCGGCCATGGTTTCACCGGGGTGCTGGCGCGCGGTTACCCAGATTTTCAGATCAGACTCGACTTCATGGCCAATGGTCAGCAAATTGATGTCGCGGCCCTGTACGGTAAAGCCCAGGTCATGAATCTGGCACAGGCCCGATCCTTGCGCCTGCCCCAGCAGATTCAGGTGCTGCTCGTGGGAGTAGGGCTCGAAATAGGCGTAATACACGCTATTGGCCAGCGGCACATGTTCAACCGTCATGACCTGGCCGTCAAAATGAGCAGGTACGCGGAACCAGTTGATGCGGTCGTACGATGCCATCAGCTCGTAATCAGTCCATCCTTCCGGATAGGCGCATTCGCCGGCATTGAGAAAGCGCAGCGTACAAGCCTGATAGGCGGCGCCCTGTAGCCGGAAATAAAACCATTGAGCAAAGTCCGCGGCATTGTCATGGGGAATCCGCAGCTGGATGTCGTCGAAACTCTCCATGGAAACGATTTCGATGCTGCCTGCGTCAAAGTTGCTGCTGATTTTCATGCGTTGAACCCGTGGTCTTTGCTGGAACTCAAAGAAAGAATTGTAAACCTGCGCCGGCCAGCTTGCATCATGCAAAACAAAAAACCCCGCCAAAGCGGGGTTTTGCAGCAGGCGAAGCCGTGAATCAGGCGCGCTTGGTGGCGGTCTTCACTGCATCGGCAGTGGCGCTGCTGGCAGCCTTGATGCTGCTGTCAGTGAATTCGGCAACTTGCTGGGCAGCCTTGCTGAAGCTGTTAACGGCAGCAGCGGCAGCAGCCAGCGAGGTCTTGACGGCGTTCAGTGCATTGTCGGAACCTGCCGGGGCGTTCTTGGCAGCACCTTCCAGTGCGGTGATCAGGTTCTTGTTGAAGCTGCCGAGGTTTTCTTCAGCCAGCTTGGACAGTTCGCTTTGCGCGGCGGATACGATTTCGTATACGTTGCGGGAGTTGGCAACAGCCTTGTCCACGGATTGGCTGGCCAGTTGGTTGAACTGGTTCAGGGCTTCCTGGGCATCGCCAGCACCGGCCAGAGCCTTGGCGACCTTGACGTTTTCTTCCAGGGTTTGCTTGGAGGCTTCCAGGTTCAGCTTGACCAGGCGCTCGGCGCTGTCCAGGGAGATCTGGGCAACACGCAGGGCGGCTTCAAAGCCGGACAGGGAGATTTTGCTGATTTGATCGTTGGTATTGAACATGTTTTTAACCCTCATCATTGGATTTCGTAGAAAAGACCGACAAGCTCTGTGTTGACTGTGATTTTTTTTCTTGTTTTATATTGCACTGCACAATAAGTGCGAAATGTAGCATGCACTGCGCGAGGGGGATAGAAGTTTTGCTCTAGCTTGTTGTATTTATGATAAATTGCGGGTGCACAACACCAACGACAATAATCCGGGAGTGTTACATGAGTGTTGAAAAAAGGGTCATCAAGAAGTACCCGAACCGCCGCCTGTATGACACGGCGACAAGTTCCTACATCACATTGGGAGACGTGAAACAACTGGTGCTCGAGAACGTGGATATCCAGGTTGTCGATGCCAAATCACAGGATGACATCACCCGCAGCGTGCTGCTGCAGATCATCCTGGAGGAGGAGAATGGCGGCATGCCGATGTTCAGCTACGAAGTGCTGACACAGTTCATCCGCTTTTATGGTCAGGCCATGCAGGGCATGATGGGGCCCTTCCTGGAGAAGAACCTGCAGCTGTTCGGGCAGATGCAGCAGAAGCTGCAGGAGCAAACCCGCGCCATGTATGGCGACAAGGCAGTGTTCAACACCACCATGTGGGGCGAATTCATGAAGCTGCAGGGGCCGGCGATCCAGAATGTCATGTCCAGTTATATGGAACAGAGCACCGGCATGTTCCTGGAAATGCAGAATCGCATGCAGGAACAAACCAAACAGTTGTTCAGTGGTTTCACTTTCCCGGGCTATGTGCCGCCCGGCAAGGATGATGCAGGCAAATCCTGATCGACCCAGCATGCTGAAAAAGCCCGTTACCAGACGGGCTTTTTCTTTTGTAGCCTGCGGTTTGCAGTCGCGGCCCGCGCTTCCTATCCTGGCGCCCGCTGCGGATACCGCAGACCCCAGGGCAGCGCCTCCAGCATTCTGGGCCGTGTAAGGTGCCGCAGTGGCGCTCTGGGAAATGGGTGGGCGCAAGCCAGGCCCTGCCTGGCTTGCGTCTGGGATGCCCAGTCAGTCCGCAGGCTGATGCCGCCGCGGCGCAAACAGCAGCAGCGTGGCCACGCAGGCCGAGAGCGCAGCAAACAGCAGCCACCAGGCCGGTGAACTCTTGCTGTGGGTCATTTCCACCAGCGCGGTGGATACCGCCGGGGTCAGGCCACCGAAAATGGCGGTGGCCAGGCTGAAGGCCAGCGAAAAGCCCACGGTGCGCACATACACCGGCATCACCTCGGTCAGTGCCGCCACCATGGCACCGTTATACATGCCGAAGAAAAACGAGAACCACAGCAGCACGGCCAGCAACCGGATAAAGCTGGGCCCATCCGCCAGCCAGGCCATGGCCGGGTAGGCGGTCAGCAAGGCCAGTAGCGAAATGCCCAGCAGCAAGGGCTTGCGGCCAATGCGGTCGGACAGGGCACCGCCGATGGGCAGCCAGCAAAAATTGGACAGGCCCACGCACAGGGTGACGATCAGGCTGTCCTGCGCGCTCAGGTGCAGCACGCTTTTGCCAAAAGTGGGGGTGTAGACGGTGATGAAGTAAAACAGCGTGGTGGTGAGCGAAACCAGAAACATGCCCGCCACAATGGTGCGCCAGTGCAGGCCGATGGTGGCAAAGATTTCACGCAGGCTGGGGCGGTGATGACGCGCCAGGAAGGCATCGGTTTCCTGCAGCGAGCCGCGCAGCAGGAAAATCAGCGGGATGATCAGGCAGCCGATGAAAAACGGCACGCGCCAGCCCCAGGCGGCAATCTGCGCCGGGCTCAGCCATTGCTGGATGCCATAGCCGATGGCCGCCGCCACCACAATGGCCACTTGCTGGCTGGCCGACTGCCAGCTGGTATAAAAGCCCTTGTGGCCCGGCGTGGCAATCTCGGACAGGTATACCGACACCCCTCCCAGCTCCACCCCGGCGGAAAAGCCCTGCAGCAGTCGGCCCAGCAGCACCAGCAAGGGCGCGGCCAGCCCGATCTGGCTGTAGTCCGGCACAAAGGCAATCAGCACCGTGCCACAGGCCATGATGCCCAGCGTGACAATCAGCCCCTGCCGCCGGCCGATGCGGTCCACATAGCTGCCCAGCACGATGGCACCTAGCGGGCGCATCAGGAAACCGGCACCGAAGACAGCAAAAGTCAGCATCAGCGAGGCGAACTCGCTGCTGGTGGGGAAAAATGCCTTGCCGATATACGTGGCATAAAAACCGAACAGAAAGAAATCGAACTGTTCGAGAAAATTGCCACTGGTCACGCGCAGTACCGCACCCAGTCGGGACTGGGCGGGGTGCTGGCGCTCTGGCGCTTGTTGCATGCGTACTCTCCTTTGTTGCATCTGTTGCGTTGTATTTATTGCTTTTCTGAATGTTTACTGATGGACGGTCAGCGGCGTTGACGCTTCTCGATGGCCCATTTCAGCAAGGCCGCGCTGCGGAAAATGCCGTGGGCGAACTTGCCATAGGGCAGGGTGACAAACAGCGCCATCACCACGCCCAGATGCACGGCCAGCAGGCTGCCCAGCACATGGCTGTGGCGGGCAAACGGCAACAGCAGGCCGCTGGCACTGGTCAGCAGCAACAGGGCAATGAAGCCGCGGTCCATCGGGCGTTGTTGTATGTCGCCATGCTGCGGGTCGCGCTGCAGGTTCAGCCACAGCAGACCGGCCGGGCCAATCAGCAGTCCGATACCACCCGCAATACCCAGCAGCACCGGCAGGCTGTTCAGTGCATAAGGGGCTGGCAGACCCAGCAGATAGTGGTAGCCGGTGGCGGTGATGGTGGCTGCAAAGCAGGACAGGAAGCCGTAGAAGGTGAAGTGGTGAAAGCGCCGCCGCCACAGGGTGGTGGCATCGTCGGCGTTATTGCAGCCCTGGCCGTGGCCACCATCCAGATACTTCAGCGTGGCCACCGCATGTCCGGCATCCAGCACCGCCGGTACATCCGGCGCTTGCGGGCTGATGTCACGCCAGAAGCGGCGCACACCCATGCCCAGCGCCAGCACGGCAAAGCCGAATACCGGGCCGAACAGCCCGGCCAGCAGATGGTGCGGGAAGTAGTCGTAGAAATTGCCGCTGTTCACTGCCGGGGCCAGTGCCTGCAATAGCAGCAGGAATAGCGCGAGGCCGCCAGCCAGTGCCAGTGCCACGGTCAGCCCGGCATGCTGATACAGCCGCCCCAGCGCGCCCGGCCAGGCAAAGCGGGTATAGCTTTGCTGGCGCACCTGGGCCATGGCTTTGGGAATGTTGACGGCAAATTCATGCGGCGGTGCGTACTGGCAGGCATGCAGACAGGCGCCGCAGTTGTGGCAGAGATTGGCCAGGTAATGGATGTCAGCCTGGCCGAATTCCAGCCGTTGGGTCATGGCGGGAAACACTGCGCAAAACCCCTCGCAATAGCGGCAGGCATTACAGATTTGCAGGTCGCGTGCCACTTCGGCTTCGGCACTGTTCAGCAGTGAAGCTGGCTGGCCGGCGGCCAGTTGTTGCGCCTCGTCAATCAGGCGGGTGAGTTGTTGCATGTCAGATTCCTTTTGCAGCAGCCGCGGCAGCCTGGGCGGCACGGCTGCCGGCAATACGACCAAAAGCAGTACCGATGGCCATGCCGATACCGGCCACATAACCCTTGCCCAGCACATTGCCGGCCATCATTTCACCGGCCACAAACAGGTTGGGGCTAGGCTGGCCGGCAAAGTGCACGGCGGCATCGGCATTGGTTTTCAGGCCCAGATAGGTAAAGGTGATGCCGGGGCGCAGCGCGTAGCCGTAGTAAGGCGGGGTATCCAGCGGCAGCGCCCAGTGGCTTTTGGGCGGGGTGAGATCTTTGGTGTGGCAGTTGTCCAGCACGGTGTGGTCGAACTGCCCGGCCTGGCAGGCGGCGTTGTAGCGCTGGATGGTGTCGACAAAACGCGCCTCGTCCAGCCCCAGCTGGCGTGCCAGCTCCGGCAGGGTATTGGCCTTGTTGCCGGGGAATACCGGCGGCATGAAACGGCCAATGGCCTTGGAGTCGATGATGGAATAGCCGATCTGCTGCGGCTGTTGTGCCACCAGCCGCCCCCAGATGGCATAGCGCTTGGGCCAGAAGTCCTCGCCCTCATCATAAAAGCGCTCGGCGTTGCGGTTGAGCATGATGCCCAGCGACACGCAGTCCACCCGGGTGCAGATGCCGCCATCGTACAGCGGCGCGCGGGCGTCAATCGCCACACAGTGCGATTGTGACGGATCGCCCACCATGTCAGCTCCGGCCTGCTGCATGAACTTGAGCAGCACGCCCTGATTGAAACGGGTGCCACGGATGAGGAAGTTGTCCGCTGGCCAGTCACCTTGCTCGTTCTGGCCCCAGGCGCTGCGCAGCCATTCGCGGTTGGACTCGAAACCGCCAGCCGCCAGCACACAGCTGCGCGCGCTGATGCGCTCGCCGCCAGCCAGCTCGGCAGCAACAAAGCGGCCATCCTGCAATTCCAGCCGCTCCACCGCGCTGTCGTAGCGAATCACCACGCCCAGTTTTTCCGCGCTGCGATAGTAGGCATTCACCAGTGCCTTGCCGCCGCCCATGAAAAAGGCATTGGTGCGAGCCGTATGCAGCGCGCCGGACAGCGAGGGTTGGAAGTGCACACCGTGACGACGCATCCAGTCGCGACAGCTGCCACTGGCACGAATCACCAGCCTGGCCAGCGCTTCGTCGGTCTGGCCGCCGGTCACGCGCAGCAGGTCCTGCCAGTATTCTTCTTCCGGATAAGCCTCCACCAGCACGTCTTGCGGGGCATCGTGCATGCAGCGCAGGTTACGGGTGTGCTGCGAATTGCCGCCGCGCCAGGCGCGCGGGGCGGACTCCAGCAGCAGCACCGAGGCCCCGGCTTCGCGGGCCATCAGTGCGGCGCAGAGTGCGGCGTTGCCGCCGCCGATGATCAGAACATCAAACATGGGTACAGCCTCCCTGAGACAAGCGGAGACTGTAAAAAGCCCTCAGCCCGGCCGCCAGAGCGGATCGGGCAACAGGTGTTTAGCGTTTGTAAACAGTGGCTCCCGGCCACTGGCCGCTGCTGGCCAGTTCGCTGGCCACCTGTTGCAGCACCACGCGGGTGGCCAGCCCGGCCGGGGACAGCTCGTCATCGGACAGGCTCACCAGCAGATTGGGGCGGCTGACGCTGGCGTCGGTGATGTCGATCAGGCGGAATTCCTCTGGCGGCAGGCGGGCAATGGCGGCACCGGGCTGGATGGTTGCGCCGTAACCGGCCCTTACTGCATCCATCAACAGCGAGAGGCCGTCGATTTCCGCGCTGATGTTCAACGCGTGTGCGCCCTGGTGGCTGGCATTGTTGAGCAGGGCGCGCAAACCATGCGGGCCGCTGGGCATGATCAGCGGAATGTCGCCCAGCTCCGCCAGGCTGATGTGGTCCTGCGTGGGTGCTGCGGGCAGGTCGCGGCGGCAGATCAGGAACAGCTTTTCCTCCAGCAGCGGCAGCACGCTCCAGCGCCGGGTGCGCTCTTCCTGGAACAGTACCGCCAGATCAAGCTGGCGTGCGCCCAGCATGGTGGCCAGATTGCCGGACAGGTTTTCTACCAGATGCAGGCGGATGTCCGGGTAACGCTGGCGCATGGCCGCCATGAAGGGCAGGCCCAGCACGCCGGTGGTGCTGGGGGCCATGCCCACGCTGACATGGCCGGACAGCCGCGCCAGCTGGGCGGCGCGCATGGCGTCGTCGGCATGGCGGATGGCCAGCTGCGCCTGCCGCCAGAACGCGAGGCCAGCATCGGTAGGCAGCACGCCGCTGGAGGTGCGCTGCAATAGCCGGGTGGACAATTCGCCCTCCAGCCGGCTGATCTGCTGGCTCAGTGCCGAGGTGCCCACCCCCAGTTCCAGCGCAGCGCGCCCCATGCTGCCTTGTGCCACCACGCTGACGAAATAGCGTAATTGTCTCAGTTCCATGCTGCGTCCTCTTGCCGTGCTGACACGGCTATCTGTATCGCGTCAGTTTACTGGATACGCTGCGGCCTGCCGGGTGCATCAGGCAGAAACCGTGGTTTTGTTGTGCCAGCGGTGGGGCGGGCAGGGTGCCGGCGGGGGCGGAATGATGGCTGCGCAAGGTGCGGCGGTGGCGCAGCTTGCCGGGAAATCCCGGCGCAATGGCGGCGGAAGCGGGTGATGATGCCAGGCTGTGCCCTGTTGCCATTTCCCGCATAAGCATGCTTGGGTATCAAGTGGCAAATGGCTGTATAATCTGGCGTTTTTCATTTTTTGCACTACGCCACATGTCCAAAGCTCCTCGTATCGGTATGGTTTCGCTTGGCTGCCCCAAGGCCCAGAGCGATTCCGAACAGATTCTCACCCGCCTGCGCGCGGAAGGTTATGAAATTTCCTCCTCCTACGATGGTGCCGACCTGGTGGTGGTGAATACCTGTGGTTTTATCGATTCGGCGGTGACCGAATCGCTGGATGCCATTGGTGAAGCCCTGAGCGAAAACGGCAAGGTGATTGTCACCGGTTGTCTGGGTGCCAAGGATGGCGTGGTGCAGAATGCCCACCCCTCGGTGCTGGCGGTAACCGGCCCGCATGCCACCGACGAGGTGATGACGGCGGTGCACAACTACCTGCCCAAGCCGCACGACCCCTTTGTCGATCTGGTGCCGGATGTCGGCGTGCGCCTCACCCCCAAGCACTACGCTTACCTGAAGATTTCCGAAGGCTGCAATCACCGCTGCACCTTCTGCATCATTCCGTCCATGCGTGGTGATCTGGAAAGCCGCCCGGTACACGATGTACTGCGCGAAGCCGCCAGCCTGGCGCGTGCCGGCGTCAAGGAACTGCTGGTGATTTCGCAGGACACCTCGGCCTATGGCGTGGATGTGAAGTACAAGCTGGGCTTCCATGATGGCCGCCCGGTGAAGACCCGCATGACCGAGCTGTGCGAGGAACTGGGCAAGCACGGCATCTGGGTGCGCCTGCACTATGTTTACCCGTATCCGCATGTGGACGAAGTGATCCCGCTGATGCGCGACGGCAAGATCCTGCCTTATCTGGACATTCCCTTCCAGCATGCCAGCCAGAAAGTGCTGAAGCTGATGAAGCGTCCGGCCAATAGCGACAATGTGCTGGCCCGTATCAAGAAATGGCGCGAAATCTGCCCGCAGCTGGTGATCCGCTCCACCTTCATCGTCGGCTTCCCCGGTGAAACCGAAGAAGACTTCGAAGAACTGCTGCAATTCCTGCGCGAAGCCCAGCTGGACCGCGTGGGCTGCTTCACTTACTCCGCTGTCGAGGGCGCTACCGCCAACGACTTGCCCGACCAGGTGCCGGAAGACGTCAAGGAAGCGCGCAAGGAACGCTTTATGGAAGTGCAGGCCGAAATCAGCGCACGCAAGCTGGAAGCCCGCATCGGCCAGCGCCTGACCGTGCTGGTGGACGAAATCGACGACGAAGGCACGGCGATTTGCCGCAGCTATGCCGATGCGCCGGAAATCGACGGCCTGGTGTTTGTCGATGATGCGGTCGGCCTGGAAGCCGGCCAGTTTGTCGAGGTGGACATCGTCGATTGCAGCGAACACGATTTGTGGGGTGAACGCGTGTCTGCCTGATGTGCTACACGCCGCTCAAGTAAAACGGTCTGCCTGCGGGCAGGCCGTTTTTCATGGCGCGGACTGATTCAGTGGCGGTAGGCCGGCAGCTGCAAGGTAAAGCAGGCACCGCCACCCAGCGGGCTGTCGGCGCTCAGCGTGCCGCCATGACGCTCGACGATGCCATAGCTGATGGACAGGCCCAGCCCGGTGCCCTTGCCGATGGGCTTGGTGGTGAAGAAGGGGTCGAAAATCAGCGGCAACGCCTCTTCGCTGATGCCGGGGCCATTGTCCAGCAAGACCAGTTCCACCCTGTCGCCAAGCTGTTCCAGCCGTAGCTGCAGCGTGGGTTGCGGGGTTTTCTCGATGGCATCGAAGGCATTCTGGATCAGGTTGACCAATACCTGTTGCAACTGGTTGGCCGAGCCGCACACCCAGGCCGGCTGATCCAGCCCGCTGCTGCTGACCTCGACCCGGAAGGGCGCGGCCCGGCTGACCCAGTGCACGGCGCGCTGGGTGAGGTCGGCCAGATCCACCCGCTGGCGGGTGTTTTCTTCCACGGCGGAAAAGCGCTTCAGCGCATCCACGATATGGCCGCTGCGCTCGGCACCTTCCATCAGCCCGGCGCTGAGCGAGGGCAGGTCGGCCAGCAGGCGGTCGATTTTCAGCTCGATGCGCAGCGCCTGGGTCTCGCTGCCCAGGTCATGGGCGTGGATGGCATTGAGATAGCGGGTGAGCTTGCCGGCATAGCGCTGCATGGCGTGGGCATTGCCCAGGATAAAGCTGATGGGGTTGTTCAGCTCGTGCGCCACCCCGGCCACCAGCCGGCCGAGCGAGGCCATTTTTTCTGCCTGCACCAGCTGGGCCTGGGCGGATTTCAGTGCCTGATGCGCCGCTTGCAGCTGGGCATAGGCACGCTTGAGTTCGCCGATGGGGCGGCCCACGGCGACAAAGCCGCTGTAACGGCCTTCGCCATCGTAGAGCGGGCTGACATTCCAGGTGACCGGCACCGGCTCACCCTGCTGGCGGGGCAGGGCGATTTCCACATCCTGCACATCGCTGCGGCCTGCCGCCAGCAGGGTGGCGATCTGGCTGCGTGCCTGCTGGTCTTCCACCAGTTCGGCCAGTTCGCGCCCCACCAGCTGGTCTTCCGCATGGCCGGTCAGCTGCAGCATGGCACGGTTGACCTGGCGCACCTTGCCCACCGTATCGCACACCACCAGCACATCGGTCATGGCGGCCAGCACGCCCTCGGTGAAGTGATGGGCTTCGGCCAGCTCGCGGTGCTTGGTTTCCAGCGTTTCCTGCGAGGCCACCAGCTCGCTGTATACCTCGTCCATGCGCTGGATGACATCGATCCAGGCCGCTTCGGCCAGCTCCTGACCGGCCGCCGCTGTCTGGTCATCCGGCAAGCTGACCGGCGCGTTCAGTGCGTGGTGCAGACCTGGCATGGATCGAAACTCCTGACAATGTGCTGGACTTGCAAGGCTTGCGGGTCGCTGGCGTCCACGCCTTCCAGCGCTTTTTCCAGTGGGCCGGGCAGCTCCTTGCTGTCGCGTGGGGAAAAATTCCAGGTGGTGGGGGCGATGATCTGGTAGCGGCTGATGCGGCCGGCATCCAGCGTCACCCAGTGCCCCAGCATGCCGCGGGCGGCTTCGGTCAGGCCGACGGCGCTGCTGTGTTGCGGGCTGGCCGGGCAGGGCTGCTGGAAGGGCTGTTCCAGCTGCAGTGCCGCCAGCCAGTGTTCCATCAGCGGCACGATGCGCGCCACTTCGGTGAGGCGTGCCACCACCCGGCTCAGTACATTGCCGCCGGCACTGGCCACCAGTTCGCTCAGCAGCGGCTCGCCGCGCAGCAGGCCGCGCGCCAGGGCACCGGTTTCGGCGGCGAGGCCAGCCACGCGCGGAGCCTTGCTCCAGCTATAGCCTTCGGCCTTGTCCGGCAGCGGTACGGTGTCGGTGTGCAGCGGGGCGCTCGGGCCATCGCCAGCCAGCCAGCTGCGGTGGTTGTCTTCGCTGATCTGCTCCAGCGGCAGCGGCTGGCTCACGCCCTGTTGCCACAGCCCGGCCGGGCTCCAGGGGCCGTCCGGGCCGGCATAGGCTGCCGCCGCGATGAAGTGGTCGTAGCTGCGGCCCAGCTGGTGTAATTGCAGCTGCGCGGCAAGGTGCAGGAAATGGGCGAAGTCGGCGGCTGGTGTCTCTAAGCGGTAGTGTTCCAGCGCTGCCTGGCTATCCAGTGCGGCGATGGCTTCCAGCGGCTGGCCAAAAGTGCGCTGCTCCAGAAAGCGGCGGAAGCTGCGCAGCCATTGTTGCAGCCGCACCCGCTCGGCGGCGCTGACCACCTTGGTTACCCCGCCCGGTTGCAGGCACAGGGTATGTGGCCAGTGGCCGGCCAGGCTGCCCATGAAGCGCATCAGGATGGCGCGTGCTTCCAGCATGGGGGCGACGGCGCTGCCGCGCTGGGCCTGGAAGCGGGCCAGGGTTTCGCCGTGCCAGGCATGTGACTGGTAGTCGGCGCGGGCAAAGTCCGGCATGAAAAACAAATAGAAATGACTGAGGTGATCGGCGATGTTTTCCACCGCGTGGATCAGGTTCAGCACCCGCTGGCCATTGGCCGGTGGCGTGATGCCGTACAGCTGGGACAGCGCATGCGCCGCCGCCACCGATTGCGATACCGAGCAGATGCCGCAGATGCGCGGCACGATGGCCAGCGCGTCCAGTGGCTCGCGCCCCAGCAAGATCCGCTCGAAGCCACGAAACAGCGGTGCGGTGACGCGGGCGGCACTGACCTTGCCATCGGCAAAATCGAGCGTGATGTTCAAATCCCCTTCCACACGGTTAAAGGGGCCAAGAATGCGGCGGCTCATGCCTTGCCCTTTTTCGGTAGCGAGGGGGGGACGGTCAGGCGGTCGCGGGTGGCATTCTGCCGTACCCGTGCCGGCGTGGCCGATTTGGACAGGGTGGACAGCGCGACAAACCAGGCCTTGGGCATGTCGGTGGGCAGGCCCACCGGGAAACCGGCTACCTGTGGTGTGCTGAAGAAGCCATGGCCGGGGTCGGCAAAATCCGGTGCCGTGCAGTTGATGCAGGGGTAGCCGCCGGTCAGGCAGGAGCCTTCGCCATTCCAGCCGCGGCTATTGCAGTCGGCATGGGCCTGGGTGCCCTTGCAGCCCACGTATTCCATCAGGCAGCCCATCTGGCCGGGCGAGGTGGCGCTGGCCTTGAATTCGTAAAACTCGTTTTTGTCGCAGCCGTGGTGGACCAGCTTGTCGGCGTAAAAGCGTGGCCGGCCCAGGGGGTCGAGGTCGCTGGCCTGCAGGCTGTCGGCCGCCAGCAAGGCCAGGGTTTCCAGCACCCAGCCCGGATGGGTGGGGCAGCCGGAGATATTCACCACCGGCAGGCCGCCGGCGGCATGGAAATTCCCACCCAGCAGGCCGCCGGGATGATTGCCGGCATAGTCCAGCCCCACTGCACCGGTGAGGTTGTCGCCGGCGGCGCTGATGCCGCCATAGGCGGCGCAAGTGCCCACGGCGATGACCTGGCCGGCGCGGCGGGCCAGCTGTTCGATCAGCGTGCTCATGCTTTGCCCGTCCGGCAGCAGGTGGAAACGGCCGGCGGCACCGGTCATCACCGAACCTTCCAGGCAGAGCATGTCCAGCGCTTCGCGGCCATCCGCCAGCCGCTGCAACAGTTGCATGGCTTCATCCAGGCTTTGCTCGGCAAAGCTGGGGTGCCAGACCAGCTCGATGCCGATGTCGGCCAGCGTGGTGAACAGGCTGGGGGCATCGGTATTGAGCAGCGACAGGGTGCAGCCACCGCAGCCGCCGGATTGCAGCCACAGCAGGCGTTTATTTTTCGAGGCCATAGCGGGTCAGCTTGTTACGCAGGCCGACGCGGGACAGCCCCAGCTCGGCGGCGGCGCGGGTCTTGTTCCAGCGCTGGCGGGTGAGGGTTTCGCGCAGGATCTGTTTTTCCAGCTCGTCCATGCGGGTTTTCAGATCGCCGGGCAGGCCCGTGAGAAAAGCCAGCTCGGCCACCTGTTCTTCGGCGGCGGCTTGCAGCACTTCGGCCGACAGCAGTTCGGCGCCCAGCAGGTCGTCGTCGCTCAGCACCAGCATGCGGTTGATCTCGTTGCGCAGCTGGCGCACATTGCCCGGCCAGCGGTAATCGCGCAGTGCCTGCAGCGTGTCCTCGCCAAAGCGGGCCGCCGGGCGCTGATAGTGATGGCGGGCTTCTTCCAGCAGGGCCTGGGCGATCAGCGGAATGTCCTGCGGCCGTTCGCGCAGCGGCGGCACGCTGACGGTAAACGCCGACAGCCGGTAGTAGAGGTCTTCGCGAAACTGGCCGGCGCGCACCAGTTCCGGCAGCAGCTTGTTGGTGGCCGATACCACGCGCACATTCACTTTCAGCGGGCGCGGGCTGCCCACCGGGCGGATTTCGCCCTCCTGCAGCACCCGTAGCAGCTTGGCCTGGAAGGCGGGCGAGGTTTCGCCGATTTCATCCAGGAAAATGGTGCCGCCATCGGCTTGCTGAAACAGGCCGATGCGGTCCTGATAGGCACCGGTGAAGGCGCCGCGCTTGTGACCGAACAGCTCGCTTTCCAGCAGCTGTTCCGGCATGGCGGCGCAGTTTTCCACCACGAAGGGGCGGTCGCGGCGGTGGCTGGCGTAGTGCAGGGCGCGTGCCAGCAATTCCTTGCCCACGCCGGATTCGCCCTCGATCAGCACCGAGATGTCAAACGGCGACACCCGTGCCAGCAGCGCGCAGATCTTGCTCATGCTGCTGTCCGGTGCCCGCACGATATTGTCCATGGCCGAGCGTTCGCGCATCTGTTCGCGCTTGCTGTCCACCTTGACCTTGAGCCAGGGTTCGGAGGCTTTCAGCTCGATATTGAGCAGCTCGTTTTCCTGCTGCAGGCGAAACAGCTCCACCGCGCCCTGCACGGTCAGCAGCAGCGATTCCGGCCGCCACGGCTTGAGCAGGTACTGGTAGATGCCGGCGTCGTTGACGGCGGCGATGATGTCGGCGTTGTCGGTGTAGCCGGACAGGATGATGCGGATGACCTGCGGGCAGCGCTCGCGTACCTGCTTGAGGAATTCCACCCCGCTCATGTCCGGCATGCGCTGGTCGCTGACCACCACCTGGATGAATTCCGATTCCAGAATGGCCAGTGCTTCCGCGCCTCCCTGCGCGGTAAACAGGGTGAAGTCGTCTTCCAGCGTCCGTTCCAGTGCTTCCAGCGAGCGGATTTCGTCATCCACCAGCAAAATGGCGGGTTTTGCGCGCATTGTTCTTATCCCAGTCAAGCGTTGTTATTGTCTGTGCGCCCGGACTGTGTCGCCCGGGTCGGTGGCTGCGGCCATGGCCGCAGCCGCTGTGTCAGCCTAGCAAATGCGTGGCAGCATTTCGCCGCTGAGCCAGTCCAGCAGGCGTTCGCCGCCAAAGTCGGTGGCTACGCGGACAAACTGGTGGGCGTCATTCACCACTTCGCCGATGATGGCCGCCCGCTGCCCCAGCGGGTGGGCTTGCAGCGCCGCCAGAGCGGCGGCGGCCTGTTCTGGCGGACAGATGGCCACCAGTTTACCCTCGTTGGCGATGTAAAGCGGGTCCAGTCCGAGAAATTCACAGGCAGCGCGCACGCTGGCCTGTACCGGAATGGCGTTTTCCTGCAGGCGCATGCCCACACCGGACTGCTGGGCGATTTCATTCAGCGTGGTGGCCAGCCCGCCGCGGGTGGGGTCGCGCATCAGGCGCAGGCCGGGGCAGGCGGCCATCAGGCTAGCGGCCAGGGTGTGCAGCGCCGCGCTGTCGGACAGGATGGGGCTGGCAAAGCCCAGCCCTTCACGCTGTGACATCACCGCCATGCCGTGATCGCCCAGGGTGCCGGACAGCAGGATCACATCGCCGGGGCGAGCCTGATCGCCGGACAGCTTCACCCCGTCCGCCACCACGCCCACGCCGGTGGTGGTAATGAACACGCCATCGCCCTTGCCGCGTTCCACCACCTTGGTATCGCCAGTGACAATGGCCACCCCGGCATCGCGTGCGGCGGCAGCCATGGAGCGCACGATGCGCGCCAGATCGGCCAGCGGCAGGCCCTCTTCCAGAATGAAACCGGCACTCAGATACAGCGGCGTGGCCCCGCCCATGGCCAGGTCGTTCACCGTGCCATGCACCGCCAGGCTGCCGATGTCGCCACCGGGGAAGAACAGCGGCGAAATGACATGGCTGTCGGTGGCCATGGCAATGCGTGCGCCCGGTGGCGGCAGGATGGCCTGGTCATTGCCCTGGGCCAGCCAGTCGTTGGCAAATTCAGCGGCAAACAGCTCGCTCACCAGCTGGGCCATGGCACGGCCGCCGCTGCCGTGGGTCAGGTTGACCAGACCGTGCTTGAGATCGAGCGGACGGGTG
>NZ_JAELTZ010000248.1:0-253 GCF_016429115.1 Aquitalea sp. ASV15
GGGGGGGGGGGGGGGGGGGGGGGGGGGGGGGGGGGGGGGGGGGGGGGGGGGGGGGGGGGGGGGGGGGGGGGGGGGGGGGGGGGGGGGGGGGGGGGGGGGGGGGGGGGGGGGGGGGGGGGGGGGGGGGAGGGGGGGGGGGGGGGGGGGGGGGGGGGGGGGGGGGGGGGGGGGGGGGGGGGGGGGGGGGGGGGGGGGGGGGGGGGGGGGGGGGGGGGGGGGGGGGGGGGGGGGGGGGGGGGGGGGGGGGGGGGGG
>NZ_JAELTZ010000249.1:0-253 GCF_016429115.1 Aquitalea sp. ASV15
CAGCCCGCACCGGCTGGCCACCATACTGGGCATTACCCAGGCCAGCGGCAATCTGGGCGGCTACCTGGGGCAGTACGGCATCGGCCATGCGCTGGCCGCCGGGCTTGGCATCACCCAGTACTGGGGCTGTCTCTTATACACATCTCCGAGCCCACGAGACATTAACAAGGATCGCGTATGCCGTCTTCTGCTTGAAAAAGGGGGGGGGGGGGGGGGGGGGGGGGGGGGGGGGGGGGGGGGGGGGGGGGGGGGG
>NZ_JAELTZ010000036.1:0-42809 GCF_016429115.1 Aquitalea sp. ASV15
ATAAAGGCGGATCAGCGTGGAGTCCGGCACGCGCCGGTCATCGTCATCAAGATAAGGCAGCTTGCCCTTGGGCGCCCGGCGCATGCTGCCGGGCTGCTTGCGATATGGCAGTCCGGACAGCTTGAGCAGCATTTCGGCCTTGATGACAAAGGGGCTGGCATCGGGCAAGCCAAAGGCCGGGCCAAACACATACAGGGTGATCACGGGCAGCACTCCGCGGGGTGGCAAGGCGTTCAGACTAGCACCACCGGCGCAGGATGACGATGGCTTCAGTCCATCAGTTGCTGGTACAGATACACCAGCACCCGCGCAAGTTCCTCGGCCGTCTGTTGCTGACCGGCATTGCCGGTATGGCCGCCGGCAGCTGTTTCGATCAGCAGTGCCGCGTGGCCCAGTTCCTGCAGGCGCGCCACCATCTTGCGGGCATGGCCGGGGTGTACCCGGTCGTCGTGCGCACTGGTGGTAAACAGCGCCAGCGGATAGGTCGCCCCTGGCTTGATCTGGTGATAAGGCGAGTAGGCGGCCAGCGCGGCGGCCTCCTCCGGATTGGCCGGATCGCCGTATTCGTCTATCCAGCTGGCACCGGCCAGCAGCTCGGTGTAGCGCAGCATGTCCAGCAGCGGCACTTCGCACACCACGGCCTTGAACAGCTCGGGTCGGCGCAGCATGCAGGCGGCCACCAGCAAGCCGCCATTGCTGCCGCCTTCGATACCCAGCTTGTCCGGGCTAGTGAGGCCGCTGGCCATCAGCGCTTCGGCCACGGCGCAGAAGTCATCAAAGGAAACCGGGCGCTTCACGCCTTGCGCAGCCTGATGCCAGGCGGGGCCGAATTCGCCACCGCCACGGATGCAGGCCAGCACGAAAGCTCCACCCTTTTCCAGCCAGTGTGCGCCAAAGTTTTCCACGTAGTAGGGCATCATCGGCACTTCGAAACCGCCATAGCCATACAGCAAGGTGGGCGTGCTGCCATCCGGCACCATATCGCGGGCACGTACCACGAAATAGGGAATGGCCACTCCGTCCGGTGCCGTCGCCCAGCATTGCTCGGCGACAAAACGGCTGGCATCGAAGGCGGCGGGCTGCTGACGCAGGCATTCCTGCTGGCCACTGGCCACATCCAGCCGGTACAGGCCGGTGGGATTGAGAAAATCGCTGAAGCTATAACACAGCACTTCGCTGTCCCAGGGCTGGTCGGCAAACTCGATCACCCCGGAATCCGGCACCGGCAGGCTGCGCGGCTGCCACTGCGCGCCATGCAGGTCAAAGGCCAGCAGACGGCTGCGCACATTGTCGATCAGGTTTACCACCACGCTGCTGCGGGTGGTTTCCACCGACTCGATGGCCAGCCGCGGCGCCGGCTGCACCAGGCACTGCACCCTGCCATCACCGCCCAGCAAGTGGTCCAGCGGCACCGCCAGCAGGCTGCCGGCCAGATGGAGCACGCCCTGCCACGACCAGTCTTCTGCCAGCTTGACGATGAACTGGCCATGCAGATAGCCCTCGATATCCGCTCGGGCCGGCAGCGGCAGCGGTCGGGTTTGCAGCTCGGCATCGATCAGATGATAGGTCTTGCTGTAAAAGCCGTCGGCCGCTTCGATCAGGTCGAGGACGCCGTCCGTGCCATCCAGATAGCGCCAGGCCGCCACCATCATCGCCCCCTTGGGGGCAACAAACAGCTGCTGCCATTGATGCTGGCCATCGGCCGCCCGCTCCACCAGCCATACCTCGCAGGGATAACCGGAGCGGGTCAGCGGTGCGCCCTGCCAGCCCGGGCAGACCAGCACGCTGTCCGGATCGCGCCAGGCGATATGGTTCTTGCCCTTGGGAAAGCGCAGGCCCTGTTCCACCCAGGCCGCGACCTCCAGATCGTATTCCCAGGCCAGGCTGGCATCACCGCCCCCTTCGCTCAAGTGCACCAGCACCCGCGTCGGGGCGACCGTGCAATGCGCCACGCCATCCAGATACCAGTCCTTGCCAGCCTCCGCCGCCAGCGCATCCACGTCCAGCACCGTCTGCCACTGCTGGCTACCTGCACGGTAAGCCGCCAGCGTGCTGCGGCGGTAAATGCCACGCGGGTGGTGTTCGTCCTGATGGAAGTTGTACAGCCAGCCGGCGTGCTCGGAAAAGAAGGGAATCTGCCGCGTATCGCGCAGGTGGGCCAGGATGTCGCGCTGCAGCGGGGCATAGCGCGCATCGGCATCCAGCAGGGCCTGGGTACGGCTGTTTTGCGCAGCAACCCATTGCAGGACTGCAGGGTCGTCGAGGCTTTCCAGCCACTGATGGGGATCGGGAAGGTGGGACATGACAGAACCAGAAATGCTAACAGGCGCACAGCTTAGCACCGACACCTGGCCGGCATGAATCAAACACGCGACAGCATGGCGGCGAAAAACAATCCTTTAGTACGGCATTTTCCGTGCAAAAACTCTATTTCTTGCAAAAGGGTCAACACATCAGCCCTATTTACGCTCTAATTATTAAGCCATCGATGTCAAATAACAGCGTCTTTGTAAATACAAAACCTAAAGCCGCGTTTTTGATATGAACGAATAAAAGAATTTATAGGAAAACACAAACAATCAATAGCTGGCGGTAATTTGATTATTTTCCTATAAATCGTTCAGAAATTTCTTTATATATCTATCTATTTACTTAAAGTATTGGAAAAATCATGAAAAACATTCTGATTGCCTGCAGCCTGCTTGCCCTGTTATTCAGCCATGCTGCCTCGGCCAGCAGTGGCACCATTACTTTTCGTGGCGCCATCGTCAATACACCCTGCGTCATCCCGGCTGAAACCTGGATGAACTACGCCCAGCACCCGGCCAATTACAAAATGGCCCGTACGGCCGCGGCCAATCCCAGCTGTGCCGGCCCGGCGGCAACCCAGTCGGTGCGGGTCTCGCGCTATATCCCGGCATCCATGACCAGCACCACGCTGACGGTCAGCCCGGCCAAGGCCATCGTTACCGTGGTGTACGACTGAACACACCATGACCAGCCCTGTGCATGACTGCCGATTGCTCGTCCACGGATGACGACGGCCAGGCCAAGCTCAGGGCTGATGCTGTTTGATCCAGGCCGCGACCTGGCTGATGACTTCATCCTCTATGCCGTTATAGCCGTGTGCGGCCCAGGCCTGACAGGGGTCGCCCCGGTCCTGTCCACCATCAAACTCCAGCAGGGCGCGCGGCCTGGCCTTGAGCAGCCCGTCCAGTACCGGCTGCACATTGGCCGGCAGGCTTTCCTTGCACTGGTCATGCCGGTGTTGCACCAGCAGGACCGGCAGGGTGAGCTGTGACAAATCCATGGCCGCGACATTGCCCCGGTCGTGATTGATGGTGGAGGTCAACACCAGCCCGGCCACACGCGTTTGCAGACGGATGCCGATGGCCGCCGCCGAGGTGGTGCCACGGCTGGTACCCACCAGCCATACCGGGACATCCGCCCGGCGGCGCAGCTCATCGATCACCACCGCCATGTCTGCCGCATGCTCGGCGCTGCTGCGAAAATCGTTACGGCTGATATTGTCCGGATGGTCGGACGGCGCATCCACCACCGCCACCTGGAAACCCTGCCCGGCCCCGCGCTGGCGGGTCCTGACCAGAAAATTGCCGGCACCGGCGCGCAGCTGGCCGCCATCGCTCAGTTTCAGCGTGCCCTCGCCTCCGGTGAACAGGATCAGGCTGGCCAGCGGCTGGCCGGGCGGCTCCAGCAACAACAGCCGCTGCGTCACGCCGGGACGGGTGCTGAGCGTGAGCATCTGTTCATCGGCCAGCGCCCGGCCACAACACAATGCCAGCAAGCAGATCAATACGCTTTTCATCTCGCCCCTCCTGTTTCGCCAGCCGCACCCGGCGCGACTGCTCAGTCGCTCAACACCCGCTGAAACACCTCCAGCACGCGGTCAATGGCTTCACGACCGACCTGCCAGTGTGTCACCAGCCGCATGCGCCCGGCCTCGGGCGGGTTAACCTTGATGCCGGCCGCGGCCAGCGCGGCCATCAGTTCGCTGACATCAATATCGGCCAGAAAACGGAACCACACCATATTGATGTGCACATCATCCAGATCGACTTCAATACACGGCATGCCAGCCAGCTGCTCGGCCAGATAGCGGGCATTGGCATGGTCTTCCGCCAGGCGTTGCGTCATCTCGGTCAGCGCCAGCAGGCCGGGTGCCGCCAGCACGCCGGCCTGACGCCAGCCACCGCCCAGCAGCTTGCGATTGTAGCGGGCGCGGGCAATGAATTCGGCCGAACCGGCCAGGATGGAACCGACTGGTGCGGCCAGGCCCTTGGACAGACAGCACATCACCGTATCGGCATGACGGGTGATGTCCTGCACATTGCAGCCCAGATACGTCGCGGCATTGAACACGCGCGCACCATCCAGATGCACCGGCACACCGTGGCGGCGGGCCATGTCGGCGGTGCGCTGCATGATGTCCAGTGGAATCACCCGGCCATTGCTGTGGGCGTTTTCCAGGCAGATCAGCCCGGTTTTGGGCCAATGCACATCCTGCCCGACCCGGATGCGCGCTTCGATTTCGTCCGGGTCCAGCACCCCCTTGTTGCTGGCGATGGTGCGCAGCTGTACCCCGCCGATCACCGCAGCACCGCCGGTTTCATGCCAGACGATATGGCAGTCGTCGCCCAGAATCACCTCGTTGCCACGCTGGCAGTGAGTGAAAATGGCCAGCTGGTTGCCAAAATTGCCGGTGGGCACAAACAGCGCGGCTTGCTTGCCCAGCAGACGGGCTGCCAGGGTTTCCAGTTCGACCACGGTCGGGTCGTCGCCATAGACATCGTCGCCCACCACGGCGTGGGCCATGGCGTGGCGCATGGCCTGGGTGGGTTGGGTGACGGTATCGCTGCGCATATCAATCCACTGCATGCTGTGCTCCTGCAAATGAAAGCGGCGGCCAGAAGGCCGCCGCATGGGGAAAATGATGAATCAGGCCCTGCCTGATTGTGCCAGCAAACGGGTTGCCGGGGGTATTGCGCGGGTTGTGGGAATCACTCCATCAGGGTATTCGATATGCCTGCTTCAGTTCGCTGACGCGGCGCTGGGCGGCCAGCATGGCCGTGCTGTTCATCGAGATATCACTGCCGCACTGGCAGCGCAGGGTATGGTCGGGGGACAGGGCTTTCAGATGATGGCGGTTTTCATGACCGCAGGCCACGCAGGCAATCACCACGGTGGCGTTGTAATGCTTGTCCAGATCGATATCGAAACGCGGGTGCTTCATGGGGAACTCCCTTGAGATCACACAGGCTGGCCCGGATCAGAGGAATGCCGACATGCATTCTTGACAGGCCCACAGACAAGGATAGGCAAGGCCGGGGAAAGTTCCAATAAATCAGCTGCTTGTTCAGCAGCTGCCACTGTGCACTGTTGCAGGCAGGACGCAGCCGTTTTTCTGCCACAGCGCTGGTCAGCCGGCCCCGGCTTGGTTATGCTTGGCCGTTTTTCCGTACCGGATGTCCCGATGTCGCACGATGCTGATCTTGAACGCCGCTTTGGCGGTATTGCCCGCCTGTATGGCGCAGAGGCGCTAAGCCGTTTCCAGCAGGCTCATGTCTGCGTGGTCGGCGTGGGCGGCGTGGGGTCCTGGGCGGTGGAGGCGCTGGCCCGTAGCGCAATCGGCCGCCTGACACTGATTGATCTGGACAATATTGCCGAGTCCAACACCAACCGCCAGCTGCCGGCGCTGGACCCGCACTACGGCATGGCCAAGGTGACGGCGCTGGCCGAGCGGGTAGGCGCCATCAATCCGGCCTGCGTGGTGCAGGAAATCGAGGATTTCGTTACCGAAGACAATCTGGACGCCATGCTGGGCCAGGGCTTCGACTTCATCATCGACTGCATCGACAATCTGCGGGTGAAAACCGCCATGGCGGCCTGGTGCGTGCGCCATCGTCAGCCTTTTATCGTGTCCGGCGGTGCCGGTGGCCAGATGGACCCGACCAGGATCCAGCTGGCTGACCTGGGTGAAGTGACTTACGACCCGCTGTTGTCCAAGCTGCGTTACAACTTGCGCCGTTATCACGGTTTCCCGCGTGATGCTGGCAAGAAGCTGCAGGTTCCCTGCGTGTTCTCCACCGAACAGCTGGTTTATCCCGACACGCAAAGCTGCGATGCCGACAGCAGCCGTGGCCCGCAGGGCCTGTCCTGCGCCGGCTTTGGCGCGGGCATGGTGGTGACCGCCAGCTTTGGCCTGGTGGCGGTGTCGCATGCCTTGAAGCAGCTGGCCAAGGCGAAAAAGAAAAACTGAAACATCCGGCAGACCATAAAAAACGCCCGGCATGGCAACAGGCCGGGCGTTGGTTTTTGCAGAAGCGAATCAAGCCAGCAGGCAGGAACTCTGGCTCTGCTCACTGATCCGGCGCAGCTGGATTTTCTCCGTGCCGCAACGCGCCTCGGCCTGCGGGCAGCGGGTGCGGAACACGCAGCCGGACGGCGGGTTGATCGGGCTGGGCAGATCGCCTTGCAGGATCTGGATCACCTTGCCCTTTTCCAGCTTCGGGTCGGGGATGGGAATGGCCGACAGCAGCGCACGGGTGTAAGGATGCGCCGGCGCATCATACAAGGCATGCTTTTGCGCCAGTTCCATCTCGCGGCCCAGATACATCACCAGGATGCGGTCGGAAATATGCTTGACCACCGCCAGATCGTGGGCGATGAAGATCAGCGCCAGCCCCATCTCGCGTTGCAGCTCTTTCAGCAGATTGATGATCTGCGCCTGGATCGACACGTCCAGTGCCGACACCGGCTCGTCGCAGATGATCAGCTTGGGTTCCAGAATCAGCGCGCGGGCGATGCCGATACGCTGGCACTGGCCGCCGGAGAACTCGTGCGGATAGCGGTTGATCATCTGCTCGCGCAGGCCCACCCGCGCCATCATGGCGCGTACCCGCTTCATCACCTCGGCTTCCGACAGCTCCGGCTTGTGCACGCGCAGCGGCTCGCCAATGATGTGCGCCACCGTCATGCGCGGGTTGAGCGAGGCCAGCGGATCCTGGAAGATCATCTGGATATCCTTGCGCACCGCGTGCCAGTCCTTGTCCGTGCCACGGGTCAGGTCCTTGCCCATCCACACGATCTCGCCCGCGGTGGCCGGAATCAGGTTGAGGATGGCGCGTGACAGGGTGGACTTGCCACAGCCGGACTCGCCCACCACGCCCAGGGTTTCGCCGGCATACAGGTCAAAGCTGACCCCGTCCACCGCCTTCAGCGTGCGTTTGGCACTCCACGGCCACTTGCCGTCGCCCTTCACCTGGAAGTGCACCTTGACATCGCGTACCGACAGAATCGGCTGCTTGCTTTGTTCAGACATGGGCCACCTCCTGTGCTGCCTGCTGCAATTCGTCTGCCGGTTTGTGACAGGCGCGCAGCACCTGCGGATTGACGCTGCTGGCAGCCAGTGCCGGCAGTTCGTTGGCACAGCGGCTGCTGGCATGGGTGCAACGCTCGGAGAACGGGCAGCCCTTGGGCATTCTGGCCATATTGGGCGGATTGCCCGGAATGCTCACCAGCTCGCTGCCATCGTGATCCAGCCGCGGCAAGGCGCCGAGCAGGCCGATGGTGTAGGGATGGCTGGGCTGATAGAAGATATTGTCGGCGCTGCCATACTCCATGGCGCGACCGCCATACATCACCATCACTTTTTCGCACAGCCCGGCCACCACGCCCAGATCGTGGGTAATCATGACGATGGAGGTGCCGAAATCACGCTGCAGGTCTTTGAGCAGGGTGAGGATCTGCGCCTGTACCGTCACGTCCAGCGCGGTGGTCGGTTCGTCGGCAATCAGCACTTCCGGTTCGCACAGCAGGGCCATGGCAATCATCACCCGCTGGCGCATGCCGCCGGAGAATTCGTGCGGATACATATTGATGCGGCGGGCGGCTTCCGGAATACGCACGGCATCCAGCAGCTCGATGGCGCGCTTTTTGGCGTCACGGCGGCTAATGCCCTTGTGCAGCTCCAGCACCTCGGTCATCTGGCGTTCTACCGTCAGATAGGGATTGAGCGAGGTCATCGGGTCCTGGAAGATCATCGCCAGCCGGTCGCCGCGGATGCGGTTGAGTTCGGCCGGGCTCATGGCCAGCAGGTTCTGGCCCTGGTACAGCGCCTCGCCAGTGGTTTTGCCGTTCTTGGCCAGCAGGCCCATCACGGCCAGCACGGTCTGGCTCTTGCCGGAACCGGATTCGCCGACGATGCCCAGGGTCTGGCCTTTTTCCAGCTCGAAGCTGACGCCGTTGACGGCACTGACCACACCGTCGTTGGTCTGGAACTGCACGCCCAGATTACTTACTTTCAATAGACTCATCTGTTGCTACCTCAACGATCTTTCGGATCGAGCGCATCGCGCAGGCCGTCGCCGATATAGTTGGCGCAGTACAAGGTGACCGACAGCAGGCCGGCCGGGAACAGCAGAATCCACGGACTGGCATCCATCACGCCGGCACCGTCCTGAATCAGCACCCCCCAGCTGGTCATCGGCTCCTGCACCCCCAGGCCCAGGAAGGACAGCACCGATTCGGTAAGGATCACGCCCGGCACGGTAACGGTGGTGTAGATCACCACGATGCCCAGCAGATTGGGCACGATGTGGCGGAAGATGATCTTGGGAGTGGACACGCCGATGGCGTGGGCGGCCTCGACATATTCCTTGGACTTGATTGCCAGCGTCTGGCCGCGCACCACCCGTGCCATGTCCATCCACGAGAACACGGTAATGGTGAGCACCACCAGGTAGAAGTCGCGGCCCAGCAGGGTCACCATCAGGATGGCAATCAGCAGGTAGGGCACGGCATACATCATGTCGACGACGCGCATCATCAGCGCGTCCACCTTGCCGCCCATGAAGCCGGCAGTGGCACCCCAGACGATGCCCAGCGCCACCGAGGCGATGGTGGCCAGCGCGCCCACCATCAGCGAAATGCGTCCGCCGATCAGGCAGCGCACCAGCAGGTCGCGGCCCAGCGCATCGGTGCCGAACCAGTGGGTATTGGCCAGCGTCGGGGCGATGCCCATGGCGTCCCAGTCGGTGTCTTCATAAGTGTGCGGCAACACCATCGGCCCGAACACACAGGCCAGGGTGATAAAGGCCAGCACGATCAGGCTGAGCACGGCGGCCTTGTTGCGGAAAAAGCGCAGGCGCGCGTCGCGCCACAGGCTGCGGCCTTCCACGGCGGCATCGGCGAGGCCATTGTCCAGCGCAGCCGTCATGGCTTTCTGTTTGCTTTGCATCATGATTGCTTCCTCCCGCTCAGTAGCGAATCTTCGGGTCCAGCAGCGCATAGGCCAGATCCACGAGCAGGTTGAGAACAACGGTAATCACCGTCACCAGCACCACCAGCCCCAGCACCAGGGTGTAGTCGCGGTTGGCGGCGCCATTGACGATGAGCTTGCCAAGGCCAGGCAGGCCGAACACGGTTTCGGTAACCACGGCAGCGGTAATCGAGGAAATGGCCAGCGGGCCGATCACCGACACCACCGGCATCAGCGCCGGCTTGAGCGCATGGCGCAGCACGATGGTGCGCATGGGCAAGCCCTTGGCGCGGGCGGTACGGATGAAATTGCTGCCCAGCACCTCGATCATGCTGCCGCGCATCACGCGGCCGATGGTGGAGATGTTGATGAACACCAGCAGGGCAATCGGCAACACCATGTAGCGCAGCGAGAAATCATCCCAGCCGCCGGCCGGCAGCCATTCCAGGCCAATGGCAAACACCATCACCAGCACCGGACCCAGCACGAAGGACGGAAAGGCACCGCCGATATTGCCCAGCAGCATGACGAAGTAATCGATCAGGCTGTTCTGGCGCAGTGCGGCGACAATGCCCAGCGCCACGCCGATAAACAGCGAAATGACGATGGCACCACCACCGATGGCCGCCGATACCGGCAGGGCCTTGCCCACCAGATCGTTCACGCTCCAGTCGGCATAGCGGAAGGAAGCGCCCAGGTCGCCCTGCAACAGGCTCTTGATGTAATACAGGTATTGCTGCCACAAGGGCAGGTCGAGATGGTATTTGGCCTGCAGATTGGCCAGCACCGCGGCAGACACCTTGCGCTCCCCGTCAAAGGGGCCGCCCGGCGTCAGGTGCAGCAGCAGATAGCAAACGGTAATGACGGCCAGCAGCGTGGGAATGGTGGCCAGCACGCGTCGGAAAGTATAGGACCACATGGGGATACTCCAGCCAGGGGCAGCCGCCGGCAGGGCGCACGTCTGGTCAACGCGCCTGCAGGGCGAAGCTCCGGCATGATGCTCTACATCACAAGCCGGATGTCCGTCTGGCGGACATCCGGCCTCTGTTCAACCGGGGGCCGCAGCCCCCTCCTCTTGCATCACTCAGTCAAGCGCAAGGCTTAGTGCTGGATGATGTAGAGGTCCTTGCCGCGGTAGCGGTCCATCGGGTTCTTGCCGTAGCCACCCACATAGGACTTCACCAGACGCGGTGCGGTGTATTGCAGCAGCGGGATCATCGGATAGTCATCCATGATCATCTTCACAGCCTGGGTGAACAGCTGCTTGCGCTTGGCCTGATCGGTGGTATCGCTACCCTGCTTGATCAGGGCTTCGGCCTTGGCATTGCAGTTCTTGTTGTCGTTCTGGTCGTTGTCACACTGCACCAGCGCCAGGAAGGTGGTGGCGTCGTTGTAGTCGGCTACCCAGCCATTGCGGGCGATCTGGTAGTCGGCATCGTGACGCTTCTTCAGCAGCACCTTGAATTCCAGGCTTTCCAGCTCGGTATTCAGGCCCAGCTTGGATTTCCATTCGGAAGCGGCAAAGATGGCCATCTTCTTGTGGTAGTCACTGGTGTTGTAGGCAAACTTCAGCTTGGTGCCGGGCTTCACGCCCGCTTCGGCCAGCAGCTTCTTGGCCTCTTCCACCCGCTTGGCCATCGGCCATTTTGCCCAGTCGTAGCTGGTGACATCGGCACCGGCAGTGCCGGCCACGATGGCGCTGTAGGCCGGAGCCTGGCCGTCGGCGGTCACTTTCTTGGCCAGGATGTCACGGTCGATCACCATGGACAGGGCCTTGCGCACGCGCACGTCCTTGAGCAGCGGGTCCTTGTTGTTCAGCGAGTAGTAACGCAGGCCCAGGAAGGGCGCATTGCGGATTTCCTTCGGATACTGGGTCTTGTACTTGTCGTAAGTGCCGGACGGCAGTTCCAGCACCCAGTCGTTTTCGCCGGATTCATACAGCTTCACATCGGCATTGTGGTCTTCGATCGGCAGATAGGTGATCTTGCCCAGCTGCACATTCTTCAGATCCCAGTACTGCGGGTTCTTTTCCACCACCACCTTGCTGTTGACCTGCCAGTCCTTCAGCGCAAAAGCGCCGTTGGAGACCATCTTGCCCGGCTTGGTCCAGTCCTTGCCAAACTTGTCGATGGTGGCCTTGGGCAGCGGTGCCAGCTGGGTATTGGCCACCAGCGACGGCATGAACGGTACCGGGTAGGGGGTTTGCACTTCCAGCGTGTACTTGTCCACGGCCTTCACGCCCAGGGCAGAAGCGGGCTTCTTGCCTTCGGTGATTTCCTTGCCGTTCAGGATGAAGATGCCATAGGTGGAGGCATAGGGAGAGGCGGTCTTGGGCTCGACAAAACGCTGCCAGCCATACACGAAATCGCTTGCGGTCACCGCGGAACCATCCGACCACTTGGCATTCTTGCGCAGCTTGAATACCCAGGTGGTGGGGCTGGTCTGCTTCCAGGACTCGGCCACGCCCGGCACCACCTTGCCAAAGCTGTCGGTGGCGGTCAGGCCTTCAAACAGGTCGGCGGTAATGGTGTTGGCCGGTACCGATTCGGCCAGTACCGGATCGAGCGACTCCGGCTCGGAACCGGTGTTGCGGGTCAGCTCCTGCTTGGCAGCCAGCTTGACGCCAGCCGGCACCTGGGCGGCCATGGCGAAACCGGTCGTACCAGCCAGTGCCAGGGCTACGGCTGCCGCGGCCACGCGCAGCGATTTATTGTGTGACATTCGCCTATTCTCCTGTTCTGTAGAGCCCCGCTTATTGCGGGTGCGCAAATTCTTTTATCCGAATTATGTCCGGAACTTCCCGATTAACTGTCCGAAACGGGCCGGGCCATTATGCGCCAGCGTTTTTCAATTCTTCAAGTGTGAATCAGAACAATATGACAAGCGTTTTGCAAAACCCGTGTCATTTCAACGACGTTAGCGCTTTTGCCAGCAATTTTTCACAGGATTTTCGGCTGAACCACAAAATTTACCACCCCTGCCATGAGTAATTATATTGGCAGGTATTATTATCTTGCATGCATGGACTGATTTAAGCGGCAGATATGGCGCCAGCCGCGACTTTCATTTGCCCATTCAGGCCGGCAGCATATTAATCAGCCGTTGACTGAGACTAAATATCAGTACGATAACAAGCTGAATACTGCCGGATTGCCCACGGTAAAAGGCTCCCGACCACTACGGCATGCCATGGCAAACCGCGGCCATTCGCCGGCAAGGCGTTGGATTGCCCGACAATACCAGGCGAAAAAACCATGAAAAAAGCTCCCCGCAGGGAGCTTTCATCAGCAGGAGCAGCCGGTCGGCTTCAGTCTTGCATGCGCCAGTGAATGGCTTCGCCGGCACGCAGCGGCACCAGCACATCATCGCCATAGCTCAGTTCGGCCGGCACGGTCCAGCTTTCCTTGACCAGGGTGATGGTGTCGGCATTGGGGGCCAGGCCGTAGAAAGCCGGGCCATTCAGGCTGGCAAAGGCTTGCAGCTGGTCCAGCGCCCCGGCGGCTTCAAAGGCTTCGGCATACAGCTCGATGGCGGCATTGGCGGTATACATGCCGGCACAGCCACAGGCGGCTTCCTTGGCGTGACGGGCATGCGGTGCGCTGTCGGTGCCGAGGAAGAACTTGGCCGAACCGGATGTCGCGGCCTTGAGCAGCGCCTGGCGGTGCAGCTCGCGCTTGAGTACCGGCAGGCAATAGTGATGCGGGCGAATGCCGCCCACAAAAATGGCATTGCGGTTCATCAGCAGGTGATGGGCGGTAATGGTGGCGGCAATGTTATCCGGCGCGCTGGCCACGTATTCGGCGGCATCCTTGGTGGTGATGTGTTCGAACACCACGCGCAGCGACGGCAGGCGCGCCAGCAGCGGCTGGAATACCTGTTCGATGAACACCGCTTCGCGGTCGAAGATGTCGATGGCCGGATCGGTCACTTCGCCATGCACCAGCAGCGGCATGCCGCAGTCGGCCATGGCTTCCAGTGCCGGCATGGCCTTGTCGATGCTGCTGACGCCAAAGTCTGAATTGGTGGTGGCACCGGCCGGATACAGCTTGATGCCATGCACGAAACCACTGGCGCGCGCCTTGCGCACTTCCTCGGCACTGGTGTTGTCGGTGAGATAAAGCGTCATCAGCGGCTCGAAACGGCTGCCGGCCGGCAGTGCGGCCAGAATGCGCTCACGGTAGGCAGCAGCAGCTTCCACCGTGGTCACCGGCGGCTTCAGATTGGGCATGATGATGGCGCGGCCCATCTGGCGCGCGGTGTCGGGCAGCACGGCCGCCAGGGCTGCGCCATCGCGCAGGTGCAAGTGCCAGTCGTCGGGACGGATGAGGGTAAGGGTCTGCATGCGGTTTCGCTCTATCGCTGGGCTATCGGGATCAGGACAGGCAGGCGGCCACCGACCGGGTGCGCCGCCGCCCACATCATTTGCGGCGCAACACCATGCGGAACTTGCCTGCCGCCGTGGTGGTGGACTCCAGCAAGGCATTGCCGGTCTGGCGGCAGAAGGCCTCGAAATCCTTGGGCGCACCGGGATCGGTGGCAATCACTTCCAGCACCGTGCCGCTGTCCATTTCCGCCAGTGCCTTCTTGGCACGCAGGATGGGCAAGGGGCAGTTCAGGCCGGACAGGTCAATCAGGCGGTCGGGAGTCATGGGGGTTTCGCTCAGTCTTACGTTACAATGCCAATCGGAGGCGGTATTCTACCGGCTCTGTATCCGCTTAGTGTACGCCACTCGTCAAGCCCCCCAAAATCGGGACACCCGCCATGTGCGTGATTGCCTTTGCCTACAAGATGCCCGGCCTGGGCCAGCTGGTTTTGCTGGCCAACCGCGACGAATACTACGCCCGCCCGTCCGCAGCGCTGGACTGGTGGGATGGCTTTACCGACACCCTGGGCGGGCGTGACCTGCAGGCGGGTGGCAGCTGGCTGATGGTGGATGGCCGTGGCCGCTTTGCTGCGCTGACCAATTTTCGCGAAGGCTATGGCAAGAGCGGCGAGCGCTCGCGTGGCGAGCTGGTGCAGCGCTTTGTCACCGGTGATGACGACCCGTTTGCCTTTGCCGACTGGCTGCGCGACAACCACCAGCACTATGCGCCGTTCAACCTGCTGTACGGCAAGGTGGACGACCTGTTCCACTTTCACAGCCGCGGCGCCCGCATCGCCCGCGTGACACCCGGCATACACACCCTGTCCAATGCCACGCTGGACACGCCCTGGTTCAAGAGCGAACGGCTGGCCGAGCATCTGCGCGGCCTGCGCCGTCCGCCCACCGAAGAGCAAGCCTTTGCCTGGCTGGCCGATGCCACCGCCGCCGGACCCGGCCAATTGCCGAATACCGGGGTGGGACTGGCACTGGAAAAAGTCTTGTCGCCGGTATTCATTCAGGGCCGCGACTACGGCACCCGCTCTTCCATGCTGCTCAACGTATCCGCACGCGGTGATGTAAGCTTGTCCGAACTTTCCTGGGGGCTGGCCGGCCGCGAAGCCGGCCGCCGCCGTTACACCATCCGGCCGGGGCAGGTACAACACCCGGCCAAGCTTTGAAGCAGGAGACGTGCTTGAAATTGTCCCGATATGGTCTGGCCGTGGCCGGACTGCTGCTGGCGCTGAACGCCCAGGCCAGCGAATACAGCAAAAGCTTCAACAATACCAATTACGCGCTGGACGATGTTCAGCCATGGGCCGAAGGCAAGTTCAGCATCCCCGACTATCCGGCAGCACCGGACTGGATCGGCTTTTATGTCGGCCCGGAAGTAGCCAACAAATACTTTGCCGACAGCAAGAGCATGACGGTGGGTGAAGATGGCGTGATCCGGCTGATTCTGCGCGTGCAAAGCCCGTCCGGTGCGGAAAACCTGAGCGTGGAAGGCATACAGTGCGCCGAGGGTACGTATCGCAGCTACGCCTTTGGCGACAGCATCAACAAGCGCTGGATCGAATCCATGCGTGCCGACTGGCGCAAGATTGCCTACGACGACAAGGCGCGCCGCACCCTGCGCGAAGACCTGTGCGTGGAGAAGACCGCACCGAAATCCGCCGAACAGGCCGTCAAGCTGTTGCGCGCCGCGCCCTGGCGCTGACAACAACACGGCACCAAACAGCGCAAGGGCAATATCCGTCATCCCCGACGGCTATTGCCCTGCTTGCACCAGCCCGGTGCATTGGTCATGACAAGCAAGTGAATTTGGGTTATCAATATGGCTTTACCCATTCTTTGGCCGTATTGTGTCTTCACCTGCCCCCTCCCCACGCAGCGCCCTGACGCTGGCCCAGTTCAAGATCCTGCTTTCCGCCATCGGTTTTGGCAGCATGGCCATCCTGGCGCGCTTTGCCTATGCCGACGGCGTGTCCACCGCCAGCCTGCTGTTCCTGCGCTTTTTCCTGGCCGGGCTCTTGCTCTTGCCATGGGTATTCTGGAAAAAGCTGCCCTGGCCACGCGGCCGCGCCCTGCTGGTGCTGATGGGCATGGGCAGCCTGGGTTATGCCGGCATGGCGGCCTGCTATTTTTCCGGCCTGCACTATGCCAGTGCCGGCACTATCGCCTTGCTGCTCTACCTGTTCCCGGCCATCGTGCTGGTGCTGTCCACCCTGCTGCTGGGCGAACGCTTCAGCACGCGCCGACTGCTGGCCCTGCTGCTGGCGCTGGGCGGCCTGACCATCACCATCGGCCTGGAACTGTCGGCCCAGCCACTGGGCCTGCTGCTGGGGCTGGCCTCGGCGCTGATCTATTCGCTGTATATCCTGGCCGGCAGCCGCTATACCAGCGCATGTGATCCACTGACTTCGGCTTGCGTGGTGGTGTTTTCCGCGGCCACTTGCTATGGCATCTATCTGGGCATCACCGGTTTTCATGGCCCGGCCAGCCTGCACGGCTGGCTGGCGGTCTTGGGCATTGCCTGTTTTGGCACGGTGGCGGCGCTGGCGCTGTTCCTGTCCGGCCTGGCGCGTACCGGGGCCACCCAGGCCTCGCTGATTTCCACCGCTGAGCCGGTGGTCACCATCCTGCTGGCCTGGCTATTGCTGGGCGAGCAGCTGGGCTGGAGCCAGGCCGTGGGCGGCGCGCTGATTCTGGCCGCGGTGGTATTGATCAGCCGCGAAGCACGGCCGGAGCAGGTGCAGCTGACCGAGCTACATGACTGAAACCGGGTGATACGGGAGGAAGCATCAATGAAATTCGGTCTGACCGCCCTGCTGCTGGCAGGACTGTGTAGCAACCTGGTGCAGGCTGCCGGCGACAGCTGCCAGCATGCCATGACGCAGGCGGACATGAATGTGTGCGCGGCCAAGGCGCATGAGCTGGCAGATAAGCAGCTGAACAGCCTCTACCAACAGTATCGCCAACGGCTGGCTGCCGACGACCAGCAACGGCTGACCATCGCCCAGCGTGCCTGGATAGGCTACCGGGATGCCGCTTGCCGCTTTGAAACCGCCCAGGTCAGTGGTGGCAGCATTTTCCCCACCATCTGGTTACAGTGCCTGACCGGCAAGACGGAGAACCGCATCAAGGAGCTGCAAAAACTGCTGCAATGCCAGGAAGGCGATCTGGACTGCCCTGCTTTGCAATAAAACGCCACAAGGCAGGCATGAATATGCCGGCGGCTCAGGCCCCCGCCTGCCAGTGCCCGCTCTTGCCGCCTTCTTTTTCCAGCAGCTGCACGGCGGAAATCACCATGCCACGGTCCACCGCCTTGCACATATCGTAAATGGTGAGCAGGCCAACGCTGGCAGCTGTCAGCGCTTCCATTTCCACACCGGTCTGGCCGCTGCACTCGGCAGTCACCGTAATGCTGACGCTGCTGCTGGCTTCGTCCAGCGCAAATTCAACAGCCACGCGGGTGAGGGAGATGGGGTGACAGAGCGGGATCAGGTCGGCGGTACGTTTGGAGGCCATGATGGCGGCGATGCGGGCAATGCCCAGCACGTCGCCTTTTTTATGATGGCCATCGCGGATCAGCAGCAGGGTGGCCGGCAGCATGCGGATGCTGCCGCTGGCCACCGCACGGCGGCGGGTGTGCTCTTTGTCACCGACATCCACCATATGGGCCTGGCCACTGGCATCGAAATGGGTCAGTCCGGACATGTAAACCTCCAGCAAGTGGCAGCCGCTGGCTGCCAGCAGATTGAAATGGCTGGCAGTGTGCGGTTAACGGAGCAGTTTGCCAATCAGCCAGAAGAGGGTGAGCAGCAGGCCCAGGCCGCCAGTCCACTTGCACAGACGCAGGCTGATATGCAAATAACGCGGGTTGCGGGTGAGCGCATAGCTGATGGCGGACCAGCCAAAAGCCAGAATGATGACAATGGCCCACAGCCGCCACAGCGCCAGCATGTCTACACCACCTCGGGCAGGCGGTGGAAGCTGGACGGGGCATCCAGCGGGTCGGTAAAGCTGACGTATTCCCAGGCATCCGGCGTATCCAGCAGCTTGCGCAGCAATTTGTTATTGAGCGCATGGCCGGATTTATGGCCGGAGAAGGCGGCAATCAGCGGGTGGCCGATGATGTAGAGGTCGCCAATGGCGTCCAGAATCTTGTGGCGCACGAATTCGTCGGGAAAACGCAGTCCCTCCGGATTCAGCACGTACTCGTCATCGATGACGATGGCGTTATCCAGGCTGCCGCCCAGCCCCAGCCCGTGCTGGCGCATGTATTCCACTTCGTGCATGAAGCCGAAGGTGCGGGCGCGGCTGATTTCGTCCAGATAAGAGCTGCTGGCGAAATCCACCGTGACTTTTTGCGGTGCCAGATTGAAAGCGGGATGGTTGAACTCGATGGACAGGGTGATCTTGAAGCCATCCATCGGCTCCAGCTTGACCCATTTGTCCCCTTCGACGATTTCCACCACCTGTTTGACGCGAATGAAGCGCTTGGGCACGGTCTGCTCGACCACCCCGGCACTTTGCAGCAGGTAAATGAAGGGGGCGGCGGAGCCATCCATGATGGGCATTTCCGCCGCCGTCACCTCGACAATGAGGTTGTCGATGCCAAAGCCGGCAAAGGCTGACATCAAATGCTCGATCGTGCCGACACGCACGCCGGTGGCGGTCACCAGCGTGGAGGAGAGGCGCGTGTCGTTGACGAGCGCAGGCTCGGCTTTCACATCCTCCGACTCGGGCAAGTCGGTGCGGCGAAAGACGATGCCGGTGTCGGGTGCTGCCGGCAGCAGGGTGAGTTTCACCCGCTCGCCAGAATGCAAGCCGACACCTGTGGCGCTGATCGCTTGTTTCAGCGTGCGCTGGAATATCATGTGAAGCTTTCAGGCAATCGGGAAAACCCGATTCTAGCACAGGCTTGCGCCATGCTTTATTGATTGCTCGTCACACGTTAATAGTATTTAACTATTTATCCTGGCAGACCTTTCTTAATCTGCCTGCTTGCGCAGGAAGGCCGGAATATCGTAGCTGTCGCTCACTTCCGGGTTGGAGAAGTCGGTGGACGGCGCCGCACGGCGACGGCCCTGACGCATGATGGCCGGGGTATCGAAATCGTCGTAGTTGATGACCTCGACAGCACGGTCGTCGGTGCCGGTCTTGACGATCTTGATGTATTCCGGACGCTCTTCGCGTACCGGCTTTTGCTGACCCAGGCCGGTGGCAATCAGGGTGACACGGATGGTGTCTTCCGGCATTTCTTCCACTTCGGCAGTACCGAACTTGATCTGGGCATCTTCGTCGGCGTACTGACGGATGATGCCCATGATTTCGCGGTATTCGCTCATCTTCAGGCAACCCGGTGCGGTGGAGATGTTCACCAGCACGCCGCGGGCACCTTCCAGGGTAATGTTGTCCAGCAGCGGGCTGGCCACGGCCTGCTCGGCGGCCACGCGGGCACGGTCGATACCCGATGCATAAGCCGAACCCATCATCGCCAGACCCATTTCGCACATCACGGTGCGTACGTCGGCAAAGTCGACGTTGATCAGGCCGGGGCAGGTGATCACTTCGGCGATACCGGCTACCGCGCCCTTGAGCACGTCATCGGCGGCACGGAAGGCTTCGCGCATGGTGACATCGTCGCCCAGCACTTCCATCAGCTTTTCGTTGGGGATGACGATCAGCGAGTCGACATGCTTTTTCAGGTCTTCGATACCGCTCTGGGCCACTTTCAGGCGCTTGCCTTCGTGGTCGAACGGGCGGGTGACCACGCCTACGGTGAGGATGCCCAGTTCCTTGGCCACTTCGGCCACCACCGGGGCGGCACCGGTACCGGTACCACCGCCCATGCCGGCAGTCACGAACACCATATTGGCGCCGCGCAGGGCATCGGCGATGCGTTCGCGGTCTTCCAGCGCGGCGCTGCGGCCCACTTCCGGGTTGGCACCGGCACCCAGACCACGGGTCAGGTTGTTGCCCAGTTGCAGTTTCTGCGGCGACTTGTTGCGCTGCAGGGATTGCGCATCGGTATTGGCGCAGATGAATTCCACACCATGCACATGACTGCTGATCATGTTGTCGATGGCATTGCAACCACCACCACCCACGCCGATCACTTTGATCACGGCCGCGTTGGCGGTCTCTTGCATGACTTCAAAAACCATTCCGCTCATTTGCCTCTCCTCAAGTTTAAGATGAGCTTGCATTTCCGATATTTACTGCTGCCCGATAAAACACGACAGCCCGGCGGCCACCCGGCCGCCCGGGCTTAAAAATTCCCGGCGAACCAGGCCTTCATGCGGCCGAACAGATGACCGACACCCGCGCTTTCCACTTTGGGGCCGCTATGGGTCTGGATCTGGTCCTTGCCGTACAACAACAGACCGACACCGGTGGAGAAGCGCGGGGTCTTCACCACTTCGGCCAGGCCGCCTACATACTTGGGCACGCCCACGCGCACCGGCATGTGGAACACCTCTTCGGCCAGTTCCACCATGCCCGGCATCAGGCTGGCGCCACCGGTCAGCACGATGCCGGAGGACAGCAAGTCCTCGAAGCCGCTGCGGCGCAGCTCCTGCTGTACCAGCTGGAAGAGTTCTTCCACCCGTGGTTCCACTACTTCGGCCAGGGTGGCGCGCGACATCTGGCGCGGACCGCGCTCGCCCACGCCCGGCACTTCGATCATCTGGCCCGGATCGGCCATGGTCACCAGTGCCACCGCGTGCTGGATCTTGATGTCTTCCGCTTCCTTGGTCGGGGTGCGCAGCGCCATGGCGATGTCGTTGGTGATCTGGTCACCGGCAATCGGAATCACCGCGGTATGGCGGATGGCACCGTTGGCATACACCGCGATGTCGGTGGTGCCGCCACCGATGTCGATCAGGCACACGCCCAGTTCCTTTTCGTCTTCCGACAGCACGGCAATGGCCGAGGCCATCGGCTGCAGCACCAGGTCGGACACTTCCAGCCCGCAGCGGCGCACGCACTTGGTGACGTTCTGCGCGGCAGACACCGCACCGCTGACGATGTGTACCTTGGCTTCCAGGCGCACACCGCTCATGCCCAGGGGTTCGCGCACCCCTTCCTGGCCGTCGATGCTGTATTCCTGGGTGAGGATGTGCAGCACCTGGTGATCCGGCGGGATGGTGACGGCGCGGGCGGTTTCAATCACGCGCTCGATGTCCATCTGCATGACTTCGCGGTCCTTGATGGCCACCATGCCGTGCGAGTTGATGCTCTTGATGTGGCTGCCTGCAATGCCGGCAAACACCTCGTGAATCTTGCAGTCGGCCATCAGCTCGGCCTCCTCCAATGCACGCTGGATGGCCTGCACCGTGGATTCGATGTTCACCACCATGCCGCGCTTCAGACCGCGAGACGGGGTCTGGCCCATGCCGATGATGTTGAGCTGGCCGTCATCCAGGACCTCCGCGACAATCGCCACGATCTTGGATGTGCCGATGTCCAGGCCGACCAGCATGTTCTTGCTTTCCTTAGGTTTGCTCACCTGTCGCTCCAGCTTGGTATTACTTTTTCACTTGAGCCGGCGGCGCCTTGTAATCAGGCATCCGCACGGCAAATCCATTGGGGTAGCGCATGTCCACGTAATCGATGTGGTAGGGCAGCGCTGCCAGCTTGTCTTTCCAGTACTGGGCGAATCGCTCCACCCGCAAATCCACGTCGCCACGACCCAGGTCCAGCTTGATGTCGTTATCCAGCCCGACCTGCCAGGCACGGCGTGGCGACAGCCAGATGTCCTTGGGGGCCAGCCCCGTCGGTTTCAGGCCCTGGCGCAAACGCGCCAGCATAGCTGTCATGTCCTTTTCTGCGCCTGCCGGTCCGTAAAACACCGGCAGTTGCTGATCACTGGCGGCATCGAAGCGGTCGCCGTGGCTGTCCACCAGCCCGTTTTCGCCCCAGCGCGCCAGCGCCACATGTTCTTCCACTGCAATTTCCAGGGCATCCGGCCAGCGCCGCCGCACCTGGGCATCCCGCACCCAGGGCAGCTTGCCGAATGCGGCCCGCGTCTTGTCGATGTCCAGCGTGAAGAAAGTCCCGGTCAGCTCATGCTCGGCAATGAAGCGCAGCTGTTCCGGCGTCACCCTTTTCATCTGTCCCTGGATCTGGATCTTCTTCACCGGAAACACCGGCGCATGCGTCACCCAGAATCCACCTGCATACATCAGCATCAGCAGCGAGGCGCCCAGCAGGAAATTGGCCAGGCCTTTCAGCAGCTGATGGTTATCCCACATGCACCATATCCAGCACGTTCAGGCAGAGGTCCTCGTAGCTGATGCCCTGGGCGCGTGCCGCCATCGGCACCAGGCTGTGGCTGGTCATGCCCGGATTGGTATTCACTTCCAGCAGATAGATGCCACCATCCTCGTCCATCAGGAAATCCACCCGGCCCCAGCCCTGGCCGCCCAGCACGCGGAAAGCCTGCAGGCACAGGGCGCGGGCGCGCTGTTCCACTTCTTCGCTCAGGCCGGACGGGCAGCGGTAGACCGTGTCGTCGCGGAAATACTTGGCCTGATAATCGTAATACTCGGTAGCCGGCTCGATCTTGATCGTGGGATAAGCCTGGCCATCTATCACGGCACAGGTGTATTCGCCACCACCGACAAAGCGCTCGGCCAATACCAGCGGGTCGTACTTGCGGGCTTCCTCAAACGCGGCTTGCAGTTCGCCCGGCTGTTTTACCTTGGTCACGCCAATGCTGGAGCCTTCGGTTGCCGGCTTCACGAACAGCGGCAGGCCCAGGCGTGCTTCCACGGCGGCAAAGTCGCTGTTTTCGTCCAGCAGTTCGAATTCCGGAATCGGCAGGCCGGCACCGCGCCACAACAGCTTGGTGCGCCATTTGTCCATGCAGATGGCCGAAGCCATCACACCACAGCCGGTATACGGAATACCCAGCGTTTCCAGCGCACCCTGCAAGGTACCGTCTTCACCAAACGGGCCGTGCAGGATGATGAACACGCGCTCGAAGCCTTCGTCCTTCAGTGCCGACAGCGGTTTGTCAGCCGGGTCGAAGGCGTGGGCATCCACGCCGCGCGAACGCAGCGCGTTCAACACGCCATTGCCGCTCATCAGCGAGATTTCCCGCTCGGCGGAGCTGCCGCCCATCATCACTGCCACTTTGCCGTACTGCTTCATTGCTCTTCCTTACTGGGAGGGTCTGCCCCCTCCCGCCAAAATTCGCCTGCTACTTACAGCTTGCCCGCCACCAGCTTGCCTGGCACCGCGCCAATGGAACCGGCACCCATGGTGATGACCACATCGCCGTCCCGCGCGATGTCCATGATGGTGCGCGGCATGTCGGCAATCTGCTCGACAAACAGCGGCTCCACCTTGCCGGACACGCGCACCGCGCGCGCCAGGGCCCGGCCATCCGCCGCCACGATGGGGGTTTCGCCCGCGGCATAGACTTCGGACAGCAACAGCGCATCCACGCCGTTCAATACCTTGACGAAATCTTCGAACAGATCACGGGTGCGGCTGTAGCGGTGTGGCTGAAAGGCCAGTACCAGTCGCTTGTCCGGGAAGGCGCCACGCACCGCCGCCAGCGTGGCAGCCATTTCCACCGGGTGGTGGCCGTAATCGTCCACCAGGGTGAAGCTGCCCCCATCCGGCAGGGCCACTTCGCCATAACGCTGGAAGCGGCGGCCCACCCCGGCAAACTCGGCCAGTCCGCGCTGGATGGAAGGGATGTCCGCGCCGCATTCCAGACCAATGGCAATGGCCGACAAGGCGTTCAGCACGTTGTGACGACCCGGCAGGTTGAGCACTACCGGGAAACGCTGCTGGCTGCCATTGTTGACCACCACGTCAAAATGCATCTGGCCTGCGGCAGCCACCACGTTTTCGGCATAGATGTCGGCCGAATCGTCCAGGCCGTAAGTCGTCACCGGCTTGGTGATGCGGCTGCGGATTTCGCGCACGTTCGGGTCGTCCACACACAGTACGGCCCGGCCATAAAACGGCAGGCGGTGCAGGAAATCGACGAAAGCCTGTTTGAGCTTGTCAAAGCTGTGGTCGTAGGTGTCCATGTGGTCGGCGTCGATATTGGTGATCACCGCCATCACCGGCGTCAGGTGCAGGAAAGACGCGTCCGATTCGTCGGCCTCGGCCACCAGGAATTCCCCGGAACCCAGCTTGGCGTTGGTCCCCGCGGCAGTCAGCTTGCCGCCGATCACGAAAGTAGGGTCCAGCCCGGCTGCCGCCAGCACCGAAGCCGTCAGGCTGGTGGTGGTGGTCTTGCCGTGGGTGCCGGCAATGGCGATGCCCTGCTTGAAGCGCATCAGCTCGGCCAGCATCATGGCGCGCGGGATCACCGGAATGCGGCGCTCACGGGCGCACAGCACTTCCGGATTGTCCGCCTTCACCGCGGTGGAGGTCACCACCACATCGGCACCTTCCATATAGGTGGCGTCATGGCCAAAAAACACGCGTGCGCCCTGCGCCGCCAGGCGCTGGGTGGCGGCACCATCAGCCATGTCCGAACCGGACACGCTGTAACCGAGGTTCAGCAGAACCTCGGCGATGCCGCACATGCCGACACCACCGATGCCGACGAAGTGAATGTGTTTGACCCTGTGTTTCATGTTCTTTCTCGTTGCTTCCGGCCGCTTGTGGCTGCCGTATTACTGTTCGTCTGCCAGGGCGGCGCACACATCGGCCACCCGGGCGGCCGCGCCCGGTCTGGCCAATGCACGGGCGTGGCTGGCTAGTTCCAGCAGACGGGGCCGGTCAAGACCGGCCAGCACGTCTGCCAGCTTTTGTGCTGTCAGTTCGCTTTGCGGCAGATGAATCGCCGCACCTGCTGCCGCCATCCACTTGGCGTTGTCGCGCTGATGCGCGGTGGTGGACACCACCAGCGGCACCAGAATGCTGGCCACACCAGCGGCGCACAGCTCGCTTACCGTAATGGCCCCGGCGCGGCAGATGATCAGGTCGCAATCGGCCAGGCGGCTGGGCATGTCATCGATAAACGGCAACAGCGTCACCTCCTGTTCCAGCCCGGCGGCACGATAGGCGGCCTGCACCTCGGCAAAGTTGGCTTCGCCAGTCTGGTGGGTCAGCTGCGGCCGCTGTGCTGCCGGCAACTGCGCCATTGCCTGCGGCAGGGTCTGGTTCAGCACCCGCGCCCCCAGGCTGCCACCCACCACCAGTACCCGCAGCGGGCCACTACGGCCTGCCATGCGCTGTGCCGGAGCGGGCAGGGCTTCGATTTCCTGGCGTACCGGATTGCCGGTCACCAGCGCCTTGGGACTGCTCTTGGCGGCGCTGCCGTCAAAACCGCACACCAGCTTGCGGGCAAACGGCAGCAATGCCTTGTTGCTCAGCAACAGGCTGGCATCGGCATTCACCAGCACCAGCGGCTTCCACAACAGGCCGCTCATCACCCCGCCCGGCAGGCAGACATAGCCGCCCATGCCCAGCACCACGTCCGGACGGTGACGGAACAACAGCTGTGCCGACCGCACAAAGGCGCCGCACAGTTGCAGCACACCCTTGAGCGAACCCAGCAGGCCCTTGCCACGCACGCCATGAAAAGCCAGCCGCTCCAGCGGAATGCCGGTGGGCGGCACCAGCTTGTTTTCCATGCCGCGCTCGGTACCCAGCCACACCACTTTCCAGCCGCGCTGTTGCAGCTCTTTGGCCACGGCAAGGCCGGGGACAATGTGTCCACCCGTACCGGCTGCCATTACCATGACCGTTCTGTTCGTCATCTTCATCAAACCTTGTAGCCGCGCATGATGCGGCGGTTTTCATAATCAACCCGCAGCAGTACGGCCATGGCTACCAGATTCATCAACATGGCCGAACCACCAAACGACATCAGCGGCAGGGTCAGGCCCTTGGTGGGCAACAGGCCCATGTTCACGCCGATGTTGAAAAACACCTGAATCCCCAGCCAGATGCCCATGCCCTGTGCCACCAGCGCCTGGAAAAAACGCTCCAGCTTTTTCGATTCCACGCCGATGTGAAACGCACGCCGTACAATCCAGGCATACAGGCCGATCACCACGCAGATGCCGACAAAGCCGAATTCTTCCGAAATTACCGCCATGATGAAGTCGGTGTGCGCCTCGGGCAGGTAGAACAGCTTTTCAATACTGGAGCCCAGCCCCACGCCATACCATTCGCCACGACCAATGGCGATCAGCGAGTGCGACAGCTGGTAGCCCTTGCCATACGGGTCATCCCACGGGTCCATGAAGCCCAGCACGCGCTTGAGCCGGTATGGCGAGGAAATGATCAGCAGCACGATGGCCACGGCCGCCATCACCGCCAGCCCGGAAAAAATGCGCATATTGATGCCGCCCAGGAACAGCACGCCCATGGCAATGGACATCACCACCATCAGCGCGCCGAAGTCCGGTTCGCGCAGCAACAGGAAGGCCACGGCCACCATGGCGGCGAACATCGGCGCAAAGCCTTCCTTGAGGCTGTGCAGCTTGTGGGTCTTGCGCACGGTGTAGTCAGCGGCATAGATCACCGTGGCGAATTTCATGATCTCGGACGGCTGCAGGTTCAGCACAAACAGGTTGATCCAGCGGCGCGAACCGTTCACCACCCGGCCAATGCCGGGCACCAGCACCAGTACCAGCAACACGATGCCCAGCAGGAACAGCTTGCCGGCGTACTTTTGCCAGATACGGGTGGGCACCTGGAACAGGATGTAAGAGGCACAGAGGCCGATCACCATGAAGATGATGTGACGGATCAGGTAGAAGTAGCGGTTTTGCGTGGCAGCATCGGCCTCGGCATAGGCAATCGACGCCGAATACACCATCACCAGACTGATGGACAGCAGCAGGGCCAGGGCCCAGGCCAATGCCTCGTCGAAGGGTTTGATGGCGGTGTAGCGGCGCGCCGAGTGCACGATCATGGCAGCCCCTTTCCGGATACGGCCTTGATCTGTGCCACGGTGTCGATGAACACCTGGGCGCGATGGGCGTAGTTGCGGAACATGTCCAGGCTGGCACAGGCCGGCGACAGCAGCACCACATCGCCCGGCTGGGCCAGCCTGGCGGCAAAGCGTGTGGCCTCTTCCAGCGTGGCGCAGTCGTGCAGCGGCACGCCGCTATCCGCCAGGGCGGTACGGATGCGGCCAGCATCGCGGCCAATCAGCAGCACAGCGCGGGCAATACGCTGGCAAGCCGGTGCCAGCGGGCTGAAATCCTGGCCCTTGCCATCGCCACCGGCAATCAGTACCACCTGGCGGGTCATGCCATTGAGGGCGGCCTCGGTGGCGCCGACATTGGTGCCCTTGGAATCGTCAATCCAGGCGATGCCATCAAATTCGTCCACCAGCTCCACGCGGTGCGCCAGGCCCTGGAAGCTTTGCAAGCCTTGCAGCAGGGCGGCACGGTCCAGTCCGATGCTGTCGCACAAGGCCAGCGCCGCCAGTGCATTGGCGGCATTGTGCAGGCCTTGCAGTTGCAGGCTGGCTTGCGGCAGCACGGCCTCGCCCTGCGCGCTCAGCCAGTATTGGCCGTCCTGCCGGGTGAGGCTGTATTCCACCGGCTGCTTGAGCGAGAACCACTTGACCTGATGGCCGGGGCGCACCATGGCCGGGGCCAGGATGTCGTCGCGGTTCAGCACCTGCACACCCAGGCCATTGAATACGGCGGTCTTGGCGTGGGCGTAGTCCAGCAGGTCGTTGTAGCGGTCCAGGTGGTCTTCGGAAATATTCAGCACGGTGGCGGCATCGGCCGCGAGGCTGTACGTGGTTTCCAGCTGGAAGCTGGACAGTTCCAGCACCCATACGTCCGGCTGCTTGCCGGACTGTTCGCGTTCCAGCAGGGTTTCCAGTACCGCCAGGCCGATATTGCCGGCGACAATGGTATCCAGCCCGGCCTGCTGGCATAGATGGCCCACCAGGCTGGTGACGGTGGTCTTGCCATTGGAACCAGTAATGGCAATCACCTTGCTGCCGCTGCCCTTGATGGCGCGGGCCAGCAGTTCCACATCGCCCACCACTTCGCCACCGGCACGGCGGAAAGCATCCACGGCCGGGTTCTTCAACGGTACGCCGGGGCTGAGCACCAGCATGTCGACACCGGCAAAGGTGCTGGCATCGAATGCGCCGACGCGCAGTTCGGCATCCGGCACATGGCGCTGCAATTCGGCCACGCGCTCGGGCGCGGGCTTGCTATCGGCCACCACCACGCGTGCACCGTGGGCCGCCAGATAGCGCGCGGCAGCCAGCCCCGAGCCTCCCAGCCCCACTACCGCGATGTGTCGATCAGCAAAGTCCATGAGCCCTGTTCCTTAACGCAATTTCAACGATGCCAGGCCAGCCAGCACCAGCATCATGGTGACAATCCAGAAACGCACCACCACCTGGGTTTCTTTCCAGCCCTTCAATTCGTAGTGGTGATGCAGCGGTGCCATGCGGAACACGCGCTTGCCGGTGAGCTTGAACGAGGTCACCTGGATCATCACCGACAGCGCTTCCATCACGAACAGGCCGCCCATGATGAACAGCACGATTTCCTGACGCACGATCACCGCCACGGTGCCCAGTGCCGCGCCCAGTGCCAGTGCGCCGACATCGCCCATGAATACCTGGGCCGGATAGGCGTTGAACCACAAAAAGCCCAGACAGGCGCCGCAGATGGCGGCGCAGAACACCACCACCTCATGCGCGCCGGGAATGAAGGGCAGGCCCAGATAACGGGAAAACACCACGTGGCCAGCCACATAGGCAAAGATCGACAGGCCGGAGGCCACCATCACCACCGGCAGTGCCGCCAGACCATCCAGACCGTCGGTCAGGTTGACCGCATTCGAGGTACCGACGATCACCAGATAGGTCAGCACGCAAAAGCCCACCACGCCCAGCGGATAGGCCACGGTCTTGAAGAAGGGCACGATGAATTCGGTGGAGGCCGGCAGCTTGGCGGTGGCGATCAGGAAGATGCCCGCGGCAATGGCGATGGTGGATTGCCATACCATCTTGAATTTGGCCGACACCCCTTTCGGGTCCTTGTACACCACCTTGCGCCAGTCGTCGTAAAAGCCCAGCGCGCCGGTGCCCAGCATCACCGCCAGCAGCAGCCAGACGTATTTGTTGGACAGGTCAGCCCACAGCAGGGTGGTGATGGTGATGGACAGCAGGATCAGCGAACCGCCCATGGTCGGCGTTCCGGCCTTGACCAGATGGCTTTGCGGGCCGTCGTTGCGCACCGCCTGGCCGACTTTCAGTTCGGTCAGCTTGCGGATGACCCACGGCCCCAGCAGCAGCGAGATGGTCAGCGAAGTCAGCGCTGCCATCACCGCCCGCAGGGTGACGTAGAACACAACGTTAAAGGTCCGGATATGAGAACCCAGCAATTCAGCTAGCCAGAGCAGCACCTTACACTCCCTCTTCTTGTTGTTTTGCGGTCGTCAGGTGTTCCACCACCCGTTCCATACGCATGAAGCGCGAACCCTTCACCAGCACTGAGGCTCCCGCTTGCAAATTGGCGCCCAGCCAGCTGGCCAGCGCCGTGAAATCATCAAAACTGTGCGCGCCCTCGCCATAGGCGGCCGCGGCGTGATGGCTGAGCTCGCCCAGCGTCACCAGTTGGGCAATGCCGCGTAGGCGGGCGTGTTCACCCACTTCGCGATGCAGTTGCACGGCCGACTCGCCCAGTTCGCCGATATCGCCCATGACAAAGCAGTGCGGTGCCGGCAGGCGGGCCAGTACATCGATGCCGGCTTTCATCGAATCCGGATTGGCGTTGTAGCTGTCGTCGATCACCACGCCACCATGCAGGCCGGTTTTCTGCTGCAGACGGCCCTTGGCATTGCCGAACACCGCCAGACCGGCAGCAATGGCCGCCAGCGGCACGTCCAGCGCCAGCGCCATGGCGGCGGCAGCCAGCGCATTGCGTACATTGTGTTCGCCCGGTGCCGGCAGGCTGATGGCTTGCTCACCCTGCGGGCAGCACAGGATGAACTGGCTATCCAGCGCCTGCAGGCTGATGTCGCGCGCACGGATGTCCGCTGGCTGTTGCAAGCCGAAGCTGCATTGCCGATGACTGCCGGCAGCGGCGCGGAACAGCGCAATATTGGCGTCGTCGGCATTGACGATGGCCACACCACCCGCCTGCAGGCCGGAGAAGATTTCCGCCTTGGCGCGGGCCACATCGGTGGTATCGGCGAAATAACCGATATGCGCGCGCATGGCATTGTTGACCAGCGCCACTTGCGGCCGGGCCAGGCTGCTCAGATAAGTCAGCTCGCCGTGATGGTTCATGCCCATTTCCAGCACCGCATAGCGATGGGCGGGCTTCAGCCCCAGCAGGGTGAGCGGCAGGCCGATGTCGTTATTGAAGTTGCCGGCAGTGGCATGCACGGCGGCATCTCCGGCATGGGCCTTGAGAATGGCGGTGAGCATTTCCTTGACCGTGGTCTTGCCATTGGAGCCGGTGATGCCCACCCGCACGGCAGGCAGGGCGGCAGCCCAGCCGGCAGCCAGACGGCCCAGCGCCAGCCGGGTGTCGTCCACCTTGATCAGGCTGGCAGCTTCCAGTGCAAAACCTTCGTCTACCAGCGCAGCAAGCGCACCGCGCGCCAGTACATCGGCCACGAAATCGTGGGCATCGAAGCGCTCGCCCTTGAGCGCGACAAACAGATCGCCCGGCTGCACGGCGCGGCTGTCGGTGACCACGCGGGCCAGACGCGCCGATCCGTCGCCACCCACCAGGATGCCGCCAGCCAGTTGCGCCGCCTGTTGCAGGGTCATCATGCCTGGTCTCCCCAGGCCGTCAGCGCTTCTTCGGCGATGCGGAAATCGGAGAAGGGGTGCTTGACCCCGGCGATGTCCTGGTATTCCTCATGGCCCTTGCCGGCAATCAGTACGATGTCGCCGGCCTGGGCGCGGCTGACTGCCCAGTGAATGGCGGCAGCGCGGTCCAGCTCGACATGGCCCGGATGACTCATGCCGGCCAGGATGTGGTCGACGATGGTTTGCGGATTTTCGGTACGCGGGTTGTCGCTGGTGACGACGGCGACATCGGCGATGCGCTCGGCGATCGCCCCCATCATCGGGCGCTTGCCCGGATCGCGGTCGCCACCGCAGCCGAACACGCAGTACAGGCGGCTGCCGGCCGGACGGATGTCGGCCAGCGTGGCCAGTGCCTTTTCCAGCGCATCCGGGGTGTGGGCATAGTCGATCACCACCAGCGGTTCGTGGCTGCCGCCTATGCTTTGCATGCGGCCACGCGCCGGCTGGATGCGTGCCATCACCGCGGCGGCATCGGCCAGGCTGATGCCGTTGACGCACAGCGTGGCCAGACAGGCCAGCAGATTGCTGGCATTGAAGCGGCCCACCAGGCCGGTGCGTACTTCCACCTCACCCCAGGGTGTAGTCACCTGCAACTGCAGGCCGTCCAGATTGGCCGTCAGGCTGAGCGGCCGCACATCGCCCTGGGTCAGTCCGTAGCTGACTACCTGCGTCTGTCTGGCATCAATCTCCTGTACCAGCTGGCGGCCAAACGGGTCGTCCACATTGATGACAGCGTGCTTGAGGCCCTCCCAGTGGAACAGCTTGGCCTTGGCCGCGCCGTAGGCTTCCATGCTGCCGTGGTAGTCCAGATGGTCACGGGTCAGGTTGGTGAATACCGCGGTGGCAAAGCTCACGCCATTGACACGCGACTGGTCCAGCCCATGGCTGGACACTTCCATGGTCACCACATGTGCGCCCTGGCGGCGGTATTCCGCCAGCTTTTGCTGCACGGTGACCGGGTCCGGCGTGGTGTGGGTGGTTTCGGTCAGTTCGCCATAAAAACCATTGCCCACGGTGCCGATCAGCGCGGCTTTCTGCCCCAGCAGCGAAAACGCCTGCGCCAGCCAGTGGGAAATCGAGGTCTTGCCATTGGTGCCGGTAATGCCGATCACCGTCATCGCCAGGCTGGGCTGGCCATAGACATGCGCCGCCACCATGCCGGCGCGTTCGCGCAGCGCCGGCACCGGCAGGTTGGGCAGGGTCCAGTCCGGATTCCAGGCAAATCCGTCAGCGTTGTCCCATAGCACGGCTGCCGCGCCTTTTTCCAGCGCAGCAGGAATGAAGTCGCGGCCATCAGCATACTCACCGTGGCAGGCCAGGAAGACATCTCCGGGTAGCACACGGCGGCTGTCAGCCTCGACCCGTTTGATGGGGAGGCCCAGCTGGTTCAGTTGTGCCGGATCCCAGTCCGGCAAGCTTGTCAGGCGACTTTTCATGTTCTGTTTCTTTAAAAATCCGCAGGGACCGGGGTCGAGTCCGGCAGCAAGCTGTTGTTGGACGGCTCGTCCGGCTGCACATTCAGCACGCGCAGCGCGCCGCCAGCCACCTGGGAAAACACCGGCGCGGAAATGGCACCGCCGTAGTATTTGCCGGCCGTGGGCTCATCGATCATCACCGCCACGATCAATCGTGAGCTCTTGCCCGGGGCAAAACCGATGAACAGGGCGCGGTGCTTGTTGGCCACATAGGTACGGCCTTCCAGCTTGCGCGCGGTGCCGCTCTTGCCGCCGATGCTGTAACCGATGATGCGGCCACCGACAGCGCCACCACCCGGTTCGCTATTGGCTACCAGCAGGTCGTGCATTTCATGCGCGGTTTTTTCGCTCAGCACGCGCTTGCCGGGCATGGGGGTGCTGGTCTTGTACAGCGAGATAGGCAGCATCACGCCGTCATTGGTGAAAATGGTATAAGCCCGCGCCATCTGCAGCAGGCTGACCGACACGCCATAGCCGAAAGACATGGTGGCCTGCTCGATGGGTCGCCAGCTTTTCCAGTCACGCAAGCGCCCGGCCGCCTCGCCGGGGAAGCCGGTATTGGGCGCACGGCCAAAGCCCAGTGAATCGTAATAAGTCCAGAAATCTTGTGGCGAGCTCAGCAGCGCCAGCTTGCTGGTGCCCACGTTGGAGGATTTCTGGATGATGCCCAGAATGTTCAGGCTGGGCTGGGCCGATACGTCGCGGATGGTGGCGGGACCGATCATGTAGCTGTGGGTGTCCAGCACGGTGTTGACGTTGGCCTTGCCGTGTTCCAGTGCCAGCGAGATCGACAGCGGCTTCATGGTGGAGCCGGGTTCGAACAGGTCGATCACCGCCCGGTTGCGCAGCATTTCCGGCGTGGTGCCGACCCGGTTGTTGGGATTGAACGAGGGGTAGTTGGCCAGCGCCAGCAGTTCGCCGGTCTTGGCATCCAGTACCACCACGCTGCCTGCCTTGGCCTTGTTCTCTTCCACCGCGGCCTTGATTTCGCGATAAGCCAGGTACTGGATGCGATGATCCACGGCCAGCGCCAGGGTCTGGCCATCGCGCGGCGGCTCGATGGCGGCCACATCCTCGATGATGTGACCACGACGATCCTTGATCACCACGCGGCGGCCATCCTTGCCGGACAGCATTTTCTCACGCGCCAGCTCCACGCCTTCCTGGCCTTTGCCGTCCACCCCGGTGAAGCCGATGATGTGGGAGATGATCTCGCCAGCCGGATAGAAACGGCGGTATTCCTGCTGCTTGGCAATGCCGGGGATGCCCAGGGCCATCACCTTGTCCGCCACTTCCGGATTGATCTGACGCTTGATGTAGACGAATTCTTTCTTGCGGTCGGACAGCTTGGTGGCCAGTTCTTCCGGCGACATGTCCAGCAGCTTGCCCAGCTCGCGCAGCTTGGCCGGCGGCACCGGCTCCATGTCGGCCGGGCTGGCCCAGATGGTCTGCACCGGCGAACTGATGGCCAGCGGTTCGCCATTGCGATCGGTGATCACCCCGCGGTTGGCCTCCAGCGTCATCGCCCGGCGGAAACGCGCCTCACCCTGGCCTTGCAGGAAGTCCTGCTGCACCACTTGCAGGTAAATGGCCCGGCCAATCAGCGCCAGGAACAGCATGCCCAGCATCACCAGTACAAAACGCACACGCCCTGCCGTCATTTTCAGGGCAGGGCTGGCATCGGCAAGACGTTCACGCTGATGGGCGGAGTAGCTGGTGCGCATCAGGCACCTCCCCGCGCAGAAAGCACCTGGATCTGTCGCGGATCCGGCGTGTGCATGCCCAACCGTGTGCTGGCAGCCTTTTCAATCACCGCGTGGGCACCCCAGGTACTTTGCTCGAGCTGCAGCTGGCCGAATTCCACTTCCAGCTGCTGGGCGGATTTCTGCTCTTTCTGCAGGTCGCTGTACAGCCTGCGCGATACGTGCTGCGAGGTGACCACCGACCAGGCGGACACCACGACCAGCACCAGAAGGATCGCGCACAGACGGTTCATGCATCCCCCTCGCGCCACGGCGCGGCGGTGCGTTCGGCGATACGCATGATGGCACTGCGCGAACGGGCGTTTTCACGCACCTCTTCCTCGCTGGCGCGCACCGGCTTGCCCACGGTTTCCAGCGGCGGCCGCGCCATGTCGTCGGCACGCACCATGACCCAGCTGGGCAGCTTTTCCACGCTGCTGGCATCACGCAGGTATTGCTTGACGATACGGTCTTCCAGCGAGTGGAAGCTGATGATGGCCAGCCGGCCGCCTTCAGCCAGATGACGGGCTGCTTGCGGCAATACCGCCTTCAGCTCGTCCAGCTCGCGGTTCACAAAGATCCGGATCGCCTGGAAGGTCCGCGTGGCTGGGTCCTGACCCGGTTCCCGAGTACGGACGTTTTGCCCAACGAGCAGGGCGAGCTCACGCGTGGTCTGGATGGGAGCGAGCTCCCGTTGCGCAACAATGGCTGCTGCGATCTTGCGAGCAAACCGCTCTTCACCATAAGTCTTGATGACCTCTTTGATTTCGTCTTCTTCCGCAGTGGCCAGCCACTGCGCGGCAGTGATGCCGCGGGTGGTGTCCATGCGCATGTCCAGCGGCGCGTCGAAGCGGAAACTGAAGCCGCGACGCCCGTCGTCGATCTGTGGCGAGGACACGCCCAGATCCATCAATACACCGTCCACCACGGCCACGCCCAGACGGGCCAGCTCCTGACCCAGGGTCTCGAAACCGTTGTGAACAATGGTAAAACGACTGTCTTCTGCCGCCAGCTTCTCCGCTTCGGCAATGGCTTCCAGATCCTTGTCGAAGGCAATCAGGCGGCCATGCGGCCCCAGCTGCGACAGGATGAGCCGGCTGTGGCCACCGCGACCGAAGGTGCAGTCCACATACACGCCATCAGGCTTGATGGCGAGCGCGGCTACAGCTTCGGCTAGCAGCACCGTGCGGTGCACGTACGGGGTGGAACTCACAGGGTAAAGTCTCCAAGATGTTGTGCCAGATCGGCTTGGTCGATGGCCAGTGCTTCCGTGGTCTGGCTGTCCCATTCCTCGGCATTCCACAGCTCGAAGCGGTTGCCCATGCCGACCAGTGCCACGTCCTTGTCCAGACCGACCAGTTCGCGCAGGCGGGAAGGCAGCAGGATGCGTCCGGCGCTGTCCATTTCCAGCGTTTCTGCGTGGCCAAGCACGAGGCGCTGGTAGCGTTTCAGCGTGGGATTGCCGGTGGGAAGTGCAAGCAGGCGGGCTTCGACCGGACGCCAGTTGGGTTCGGGGTAAATCAGCAGATGGTCGGGTGATTCGAGGGTGACGACCAGCTTGTGGCCAAACGCGGACAGCAGTGTCTCACGGTGTCTGGCCGGAATGGCCAAACGACCCTTGCTATCAAGAGAGACAATACTGACGCCGCCGATCATGAGCTGGACACCACCGCTGAAAGTTGAGGGGCCGTCGCCCCACATTTACCCACTTCACCCCACTTTTCGCCACTATAAGAAAGAACTTCACCACGGTCAACATCACTCGGCGCTAATTCACCTTTTGCGACAATGACTTAGCGACAGCCTCAAAAAGCGCTTTCCGTGTCAAATCAGTGGGTTAATACCGGCAGTCAAAGTGAGCTGTGAGCTGAAATGGTGCGGGAAGACAACACAATGATTTTTCATGACAATCAAATGCACGGCCGTCGCCAGTCTGCAAAAAAAGCCGGCCCGCAGTTGAAATTGCCTATTTAAACTGCAAAAACAGAACGGCATGCTGCCGCATGCCGTTCGCTCAACACCGCCGCCAGGGGGTGGCGGCGGCTGGATCAGGCCAGTTTCTGCTTCAGGATGTCCTGCACCTGAGCCGGATTGGCCTTGCCCTTGGAAGCCTTCATCACCTGACCGGCCAGCGCATTGAGCGCCTTTTCCTTGCCGGCACGGTATTCCTCCACCGCCTTGGGATTGGCGGCGATGGCTTCTTCCACCATCTTCTCGATGGCACCGACGTCGGACACCTGTTTCAGGCCATCACGCTCGATGATGGCATCGGCGGACAAGTCGCTCTCCCACAAGGCATCGAACACCTGCTTGGCCAGCTTGCTGGACAGAGTGTTGTCGGCAATGCGCTGGATCAGGCCAGTCAGACGCTCGGCGGCAATCGGACATTCGTCAATATCCTTGCCTTCGCGGTTCAGCCGGGCGGCGATTTCACCATTCACCCAGTTGGCCGCCAGCTTGCCCTGGCCCGAGGCCTGGGCCACCGCTTCGAAGTATTCCGCCGTGGCGCGGCTGCCGGTCAGCAGCGCGGCATCGTAAGACGACACGCCGAAGGCTTCGACAAAGCGGGCTTTCATGGCGGCCGGCAGTTCCGGCATTTCGCTGCGGATGCGTTCGATCTGCTCGTCGGCAATGCGTACCGGCAGCAGGTCCGGATCGGGGAAGTAGCGATAGTCGTGCGCGTCTTCCTTGCTGCGCATCATGCGGGTTTCGCCGCTGTCCGGGTCGAACAGCACGGTGGCCTGCTCCACGCGGCCGCCATCTTCCAGGGTGTCGATCTGCCACTGGATTTCATACTTGATGGCCTGCTCCAGGAAGCGGAAGGAGTTGAGGTTCTTGATTTCGCGGCGGGTGCCGAATTCCTGCTGGCCGAACGGGCGCACGGAGACGTTGGCATCCACGCGGAAGCTGCCTTCCTGCATATTGCCATCGCAAATGCCCAGCCACATCACCAGGCTGTGCAGGGCGCGGGCATAGGCCACGGCTTCCTCCGGCGAGCGCATGTCCGGCTCGGACACCACTTCCAGCAGCGGGGTGCCGGCACGGTTGAGGTCGATGCCAGTCATGCCGCTGAAGTCTTCATGCAGCGATTTGCCGGCATCTTCTTCCATGTGGGCGCGGGTCAGCTTGACCAGCTTTTCTTCTTCGCCCACCAGAATCGGCAGCGCGCCGCCTTCGACAATCGGCAGCTCCATCTGGCTGATCTGATAGCCCTTGGGCAGATCGGGGTAGAAGTAGTTTTTGCGCGCAAACACGTTCTTCTGGTTGATTTTCGAACCCAAAGCCAGGCCCAGGCGGATGGCTTTTTCCACCACCGCCTTGTTCAGTACCGGCAGTACGCCGGGAAAGGCCAGTTCCACGGCCGAAGCCTGGGTGTTCGGCTCGGCACCAAAGGCGGTGCTGGTGCCGGAAAAAATCTTGGTAGCGGTGTTGAGCTGCACATGCACCTCAAGACCGATGACGACTTCCCATTTCATCGCGGAGAAATCCTTTTGCTATGCCGACAGGGACGGACGCTGCGCCGCCCCCGCTACGGTCTTGATTACAGGGCGGGGGCGCGGGTGTGCCAGTCGGTGGCCAACTGGAACTGGTGCGCCACATTCAGCATTTTTGCTTCGCCAAAATAGTTGCCGATGATCTGCAGACCCACCGGGCGGCCACGGCGGTCGAAACCGGCCGGCACGCTCATGCCGGGCAGGCCGGCCAGGTTGACCGACAGGGTGTAGATGTCGGACAGATACATCTGCACCGGATCGCCGGATTTCTCACCGATATTGAAGGCGGCAGTCGGTGCCACCGGCCCCAGGATGACGTCGCACTGCTCAAACGCGGCCTTGAAATCGTTGGCAATCAGGCGGCGGATTTTCTGCGCCTTCAGGTAGTAGGCATCGTAATAGCCGTGCGACAGTACATAGCTGCCTACCAGAATGCGGCGCTTGACCTCGGCGCCAAAGCCTTCGGCACGGGTCTTTTCATACATGTCCACCAGGTCTTTGTACTCGGCGGCGCGATGGCCGTAGCGTACGCCATCGTAACGCGACAGATTGGTGGAGGCTTCGGCCGGGGCAATCACGTAGTAGGCCGGGATGGACAGCTCGGTATTGGGCAGGCTGATCTCCACCACCTGCGCGCCCTGTTTTTTCAGCTCGGCCACCGCGTCTTCGATCACCTTGGCCACGTCGGCATCCAGACCGTCGGCAAAGTACTCGCGCGGCAGGCCCACGCGCAAACCGGACAGCGGCTGGTTCAGCTCGCGGGTGTAGTCTTCGCGCGCACGTTCCAGGCTGGTGGAGTCACGCTCATCGAAACCGGCCATCACGTTCAGCATCAGCGCGCAGTCTTCGGCGGTCTGGGCAATCGGGCCGCCTTGATCCAGCGAGGAGGCATAGGCCACCATGCCGTAGCGCGACACCACACCATAAGTCGGCTTGATGCCGGTCACACCGCAGTGGCTGGCCGGCTGGCGGATGGAGCCGCCAGTATCGGTGGCGGTGGCCACCGGGGTCAGGCGCGCAGCGACAGCAGCAGCGGAACCACCGGACGAGCCGCCCGGAATGGCGTTCAGGTCCCACGGGTTTTTCACCGCACCGTAGTAGCTGTTTTCATTGGACGAGCCCATGGCGAATTCGTCCATATTGGCGCGGCCCAGCGTCACCAGGCCGGCGGCATGGCACTGCTCCACCACATGCGCGCTGTAAGGCGAGATGAAGTTGTCCAGCATCTTCGAGCCGCAGCTGGTTTTCCAGCCCTGCTGGCAGAAGATGTCCTTGTGCACCATCGGCACGCCGGTGAGCAGGCCGGCCTGGCCAGCAGCACGGGCGGCGTCGGCGGCAGCGGCATCGGCCAGGGTGCGGGCGCGGTCCACGGTGATGAAGGCGTTCAGCTGCGGGTTCAGCGCCTCGATGCGGTCGAGGTAGTGCGTGGCCAATTCCACGCTCGACACCTCGCCCGCCGCCAGTTGTTGCGACAGTTGCTTGAGGGTGGCGTTCGTCATTTTGTCTTGATATCCGGTTAAGCTGGGATCAGTGAGCGGGTGTGCCTGCCATGGCAGGCCGGCAGCACGAGGGCGGAAAAAAGCCATTCCCCAACGGGAACCATCCAAAACCGTGCTGCTCTGAAACTCACTCGATCACCTTGGGAACGAGGAACAGGCCCTTTTCCACCTGCGGGGCGACCGCTTGAAACGCCTCGCGCTGGTTGGTCTGGGTCACGATGTCTTCACGCAGACGCAGGCTTACATCCTGCGGATGGGCCATCGGTTCGATGCCATCGGTGTTGACGGCCTGCATCTTCTCGATCAGGCCAAAAATATTGTTAAGCTGGTTGCCAACCTCGGCGATTTCTTCATCGCTTACGTTGATGCGGGCAAGCTTGGCAATCCGCGCGACATCCTGGTGGGTCAGAGACATGGCGTCCTCGTTAAAACCTTTAATATTTCAAGCTTTATAGGGTATCATAACGGGTTTGATTCTCCCAAGATCGACATCACACTTCGCACCATGAATCCTGCTGCCGGGCTAGGGTTTTCTGCCAGCCGGCCTTGCTGTTTATTTATGCGAGGTGATGCAACAATGATGTCCCCCGGAAGGCCGCCGTCCGCCGCCTCAGGCCAGCCTGGGCGTGCGCTGCGACGGGAACCGGGAACCCAAGCCCATGCAAGAATTTGCCGGACGCGCATCGCGCCCGACTGACGGAAACTGAACCAGGACCGCCCAATGTTTCGTTCGCTCACCGGATACTTCTCCAACGACCTTGCCATCGACCTTGGCACGGCCAACACCCTCATTTACATGCGTGGCAAGGGCATCGTGCTTGACGAACCATCCGTGGTCGCCATTCACAGCGATGTGCCCACCAACAAGAAATCCATCCTGGCCGTCGGCCTGGAAGCAAAGCGCATGCTGGGACGTACTCCGGGCTCCATCCAGGCCATTCGTCCGATGAAGGATGGCGTGATCGCCGACTTCACCGTCACCGAGCAGATGCTCAAGCAGTTCATCAAGAAGGTGAACCCCAACCGCTTCTTTGCTGCCAGCCCGCGCATCGTGATCTGCGTGCCCTGCGGCTCCACCCAGGTGGAACGCAAGGCGATCCGCGATTCCGCCCTGGCCGCCGGTGCGCGCCGCGTGGAGCTGATCGAAGAGCCGATGGCCGCCGCCATCGGTGCCGGCCTGCCGGTAGAGGAGCCGACCGGCTCCATGGTGGTGGACATCGGTGGCGGCACCACCGAGGTGGGCGTGATCTCGCTGGGTGGCGTGGTGTATTCCAACTCGGTACGCGTGGGCGGTGACAAGTTCGACGAAGCCATCATCAATTACATTCGCCGCAACTACGGCATGCTGATTGGCGAAACCACCGCCGAAGAAATCAAGAAAACCATCGGCTCGGCCTTCCCCGGTGCCGAAGTGCGTGAAATGGAAGTCAAGGGCCGCAACCTGGCCGAAGGCATTCCGCGCGCCTTCACCGTGTCGTCCAATGAAATCCTGGAAGCGCTGACCGAACCCCTGAACCAGATCGTTTCCGCCGTGAAGATCGCGCTGGAACAGACGCCGCCGGAACTGGGTGCCGACATTGCCGACAAGGGCATGGTACTGACCGGTGGTGGTGCGCTGCTCAAGGACATCGACCGCCTGCTGGCCGAAGAAACCGGTCTGCCGGTATTCGTGGCCGAAGAACCGCTGACCTGCGTGGTACGCGGCTCGGGCAAGGCGCTGGAAAAGATGGACAAGATCGGCACCATCTTCACCAACGTACCCTGATTCTTCCCTAAACGGACCTGCGGCTGCCCCGTCAAGGGGCGGCATACCGCCTGATGGACTTCGCCAACACCCCCAGCTTTTTCCGCTCCGGGCCCAAGCCTGGCACGCGCCTGCTTCTCTGTGCCCTGGCTTCCATCGCACTCCTGGTGGGCGACAGCCGCTATGGGCTGATGGAGCAGGCTCGCGACGGCATGTCGCTGGTGCTGTATCCGCTGCAGCGCGCCGTCAACCTGCCACTGGGCTTGGTGCGCCATGTCAGCGACTACTTTACCGTGCAGGCCGATCTCAAAAGCGAAAACGACCAGTTGCGCACGCGCCAGCTGGAAATGTCGGCCCGGCTGGCCCGGCTGGAAACACTGGAGCGCGAGCTGAACGAGCTGCGCAGCCTGAATGCCATCAAGGCCAGCCGCAATGATGCCGCCCAGCTGGCCGAAACGCTGTATACCGGGCGCGACCCCTTTTCGTACAAGATCATCATCGACAAGGGTGCCGACGCCCATCTGCAGCCGGGGCAGCCGGTGGTGGACGGCCGTGGCCTGCTGGGGCAGATCACCCGCGTGCAGCCGCTGACCGCCGAAGTGTCGCTGATCATCGACAAGAACCAGATGGTGCCGGTGATGATTGCCCGTACCGGCGAACGCGCCATCCTGTACGGCTATGGCGGCGGCGTGGAAATCCGCTATCTGCCGCTGCATGCCGATGTGCGTGAAAACGACATGGTGGTGACCTCGGGCATCGACGGCCTGTATCAGGAAGGGACGCCGGTGGCGCGGGTCAGCAAGGTGGAACGCAATGCCGGCGCGGCTTTCAGCCGCATCACCACCGAGCCGGTGGCTGGCGTGCAGCAAACCCGTTTCGTGCTGGTACTGCAGCAAAAGGGCCAGACGCCGCCGCGTCCGGCCGAGCCGGTTGTGCCGGTGAAAAAGACCAAGGGCAAAAAGCCCGCCGATTCGGAGTAAGCATGTCGTTCGACCGTCCCAAGGAATTGCTCAAGCCGGTCAAGCGCCGCTTCATTTTCATGACCCTGCTGCTGGCGGTGCTGGTGGAAATGATTCCGCTGCCGCATGGCTCAACCCGCTGGCTGCCCGACTTCATCAGCCTGGTGCTGCTGTACTGGCTGATCAACCAGCCGCGCCGGGTCAATGTCGGCATCGCCTTCCTGATGGGGCTGGTGGCCGACATCGCCACCGCCGGCATGCTGGGACAGCATGCACTGGCCTATTCCACCACCGCTTATCTGGCACTCAGCCGCCAGCGCCAGCTGGTGATGTTCAATCTGGGCCAGCAAGCCCTGGCCGTACTCGGGCTGATGCTGTGCAACCAGAGCATCATGGTGGTGGCACGCATGCTCAGCGGCTCGGCCTTTGTCGGCTGGAGCTATTTCCTGCCGCCCTTGATCGGCGCGCTGTTGTGGCCGCTGCTGACCAAGCTGCTGTTGCTGCCTTACCGTCATCATTCGGTGTAAGACGTGCGCCCTACCCGCTTCAAGAATCCGCAGGCTGAAGACGGCCAGTTCCAGCTTCGGCTGATCGTGGCCTATTGCTTCATGCTGCTGATGTTCTGCATCCTGATTGCCCGTTTTGTTTGGCTGCAGGTCTACCAGTACGAGCACTTTGCCACGCTGGCACAGAACAACCGCATCTCCCTGCTGCCCATCCTGCCCAACCGCGGCCTGATCATGGACCGCAACGGGGTGATCCTGGCGCAAAACTACTCGGCCTACACGCTGGAACTGGTGCCCAGCAAGATGCCGGACATGAACGCCACCATTGCCGAGCTGGCCAAGCTGGTGAACATCACGCCGCGTGACGAGAAGCTGTTCCGGAAACTGCTGGCCGAGTCCAAGGATTTCGAATCCATCCCGCTCAAGGTCAAGCTCACCGAGGAGGAAGCCGCCCGCGTGGCCGCCAATGCCTGGCGCTATCCCGGCGTCGAGGTCAAGGCCCGCCTGTTCCGCGACTACCCCTACAAGGAACTCACCAGCCATGTGCTGGGCTATATCGGCCGCATCAACCAGAAAGACCAGGAGCGGCTGGACGACGAAGATAAAACCACCAATTACAAAGGCAGCAATTACATCGGCAAAACCGGCCTGGAAGCGGTGTACGAGGATGACCTGCACGGCCAGGTGGGTTTCGAGGAAGTGGAAACCGACTCCGGCGGCCGCGCCATCCGCAGCCTGCGCCGCACGCCGCCGGTGAATGGCAATAATCTCAAGCTGGCGCTGGACATCCGCCTGCAGGAAGTGGCCGACAAGCTGTTCGGCAACCGCCGTGGCGCACTGGTGGCCATCGACCCGCAAAGCGGCGGCGTGCTGGCCTTTCTGTCCAAGCCGGGCTTCGACCCCAATCTGTTCATCGACGGTATCGACAGCCAAAGCTGGGCCGCGCTCAACAACGACTGGCAAAAG